>DATBEY010000470.1:0-7417 GCA_036558765.1 Binatia bacterium
CCCGCGCGGTGGCTCACGGCCGTTCGATCGCACGCGAGACGGATTTGTGCTCGGGGAGGGGGCATGGACTTTGGTGTTGGAGGAGCGAGACCGAGCTCTCGCTCGCGGCGCGCCGGTCTTCGCCGAAGTGCTGGGTTATGGCTCGACGTGCGACGCCTATCATCGCGTCCGCTTGGATCCGCGCGGCGAAGAGCCCTCCCGAGCGATGGCGATCGCGATCCAGGACGCGGGGATTGGCAAAGATGAAATCGGATACCTGGCGCTGCACGGTACCTCAACGGTCCTGAACGACAAAACTGAGAGCCTCGCCGTGAAGCTTTGCTTTGGCAAACAGGCGTATCGAATTCCCATGAGCTCGCTCAAATCGATGATCGGCCATCCGCAAGGCGCCTCCGGTGCGGCGGGAGTCGTCAGCGCGATCCTGGGGATGAACGACGGTTTTCTTCCGCCGACCATCAATTATGAGGAACCGGATCCCGAGTGCGATCTCAACTATATTCCCAATTGCGGCATGGCCAAAGCCGTGGATTATGCGCTCTGCAACTGCATCGGCTTTGGGTCGAAGAACTCCGCTCTGGTGATTGGGAGGGGAGCGCGCGCATGAGACGAAGCCAGCAGAAAGAGATGATGGATTTTCCGGACAATCCAAAAGAAGTCCTGGATGAAGACCTGCGCAATTTGCGCGCTCTCAATCGGTATCTCGGCGGCCATCGGAGCGTGCTGCATGGCTTGGATCGGCTCGTCGGCAGAGGAAAGCTAAGCCATTTTTCTCTGCTCGACATCGGCACGGGGAGCGGCGATATTCCGGCCCGGATCAACTGTTGGGCAGAGCAACGCGGTATCAAAGCCAGCATCGTCGCCCTCGAGCCCGAGCCGGTTACGGCCCAGATTGCCGCGATAATAACCCAACAAGTAAATCCCCCTTCCGTCCCCCTTTTTAAAAGGGGGAAAGAGGAAGATTTTCGGCGTCGCGAGATCACCGTAGTCAGAGCTGATGGGATGACGCCGCCGTTTCGGCTAGCTTCCTTTGATTTTGTTCTCGCGTCGCAACTCCTGCATCATTTTTCGGAAGAGAAAATCATAGCGCAGCTCAGGATTTGGTCTCGTCTGGCGCGCCGGGCAATTATCATAAGCGACTTGGTGCGTCACCCCATCGCTTACTGCGGTATAAAGCTCTTTACGCGACTGTGGACTCGTAATGTCATGACTCTTACCGACGCACCGCTGTCGGTTCAGCGGGCCTTTACGATGGCGGAGTGGCATGCATTGTTTCGGCGCGCGGAGATCGGCCCCTTTCAAGTCTTCTCGGTTTTTCCCTATCGTATGCTGGCGCTTGTCTCACCTCAAAGATGAAGCGATTCGACGTGGCGATTATCGGTGCCGGTCCTGCCGGATCGTCGGTAGCGATTCAACTCGCTGCCAAAGGATATTCCGTAGCGCTGGTCGATAGGGAAAAGTTTCCCCGCGAGAAGCTCTGTGGCGATTTCTTGAATCCGGTAAACTGGCCGATGCTGCGGGAGCTAAAAGTAGACCGCGCCATACTTACCTGCCCGCATGAAGAAATTTCGACTTTTCGCTTTACTTCTTTTTCCGGCGACGAGACGGAAATCCCATTGCCAAAAGGTCGGGAGGAAACGAGTTTCGGTTTGGGTCTGCGCCGGCGCGAGCTAGATTATGTGCTGCTGGAGCGGGCCAAGAGCTTGGGGGTCACGATTCTCGATGGTTGGAAGCCCAAGGCGCTCGAGCGCCAAGTCGATGGATGGACAGTGACAACTGAGAGAGCCGATATCGTTGTAAAAGTGGGGGCCCGATTGTTGATTGGCGCCGATGGCCGAAACTCCTGGGTCGCGCATCGCTTGGGATTAGTGAAGCCGGCGTCGATGCAAGGACGCTCGGTTGGCTTTCGGTTTCGGCTGAAGTGCGCCAAGAGAAGCACCGGCAAGGTGGAGATCCATCTGTTTCCCGGCGGTTACGCGGGAGTCGTCGGCGTTGACGGCGATACCGTCACTCTTGGCCTAGCGATTGAAACGCAGCGATTGCTCGAGGGCCGGCCGGAGCAGTCTCTGCTGAAATCGATACTGCTGCAAAATCCGTCGCTGAGAGAAATTCTTCGAAGCGCCTCCGCGAAAGAAATGCGCTCGACCTATCCGGTCTATTTTTCGCCCCGGCGCGCCTATGCCGACGGGGTCTTGCTGGTTGGCGATGCTGCCCGCGTCAGCGAGCCGGTTACCGGCGAAGGTATTTATTTTGCGTTGAAGAGCGGTTGCTTCGCTGCAAGAGCAGTGGATGCGGCTTTTCAAGCGCGCGACTTCTCCGCTTCCCGATTGCGCTCTTACCAGCGTGATTGCCGCCGGGCTTTTCGCCCGCGTCGGGCAATTAATGCAGTGATTCGTTGGTTGATCTACCGCCCTGCGCTCCTTTCTCCGCTGATCCGCTTTTCCGGAAAGAGACGGGGATTGCTCGATTCGATGGTCTATCGGATTTGCAGTTCGTCCTCCGGATGATCCGACAAGACATTCTTTGTTTTCAGAGATGCGTCGAACGGAAGGGTTCCCTCGCTCCGTGCGGGAGAGGATGTTAGGAAGTTCGGCGTCATGCAACTGGTTGTCATGCAATTCTTCTTGTTATTGCGCTGGAACCGAATAGAATAACAGCCACTCTCTGCGAAGGAACACTGATTGATGAGCGCTGAGTTCACCGCCGACGAGGCAAAAGCCCTCGCCCCTTTTTTTACCAACCTCGATCGATCCATTTTTGGCCTGAAACTGCCGCAGGAAGTCGCCGGCGCTTTATTTTCGCGCTATAGCCGCTCCACGAAGAGTCTGCGGCGAACTTTCCTCGATGAATTTCTTGGCGACCCGGAGCTGGGGCTAAAACATCTACTCGGAGCCCAGACTTCGGCCAGCAATGACAGCGCGGCGCTAAAGAAGGCCCGCGCCTTCTATGACCGCGTGCTGGTGGGATACGGCGACGATTCCGTGGCGCAGTTGGGGGCCGCGCACATCGCCTGCGAGGATATTTCCAATGTGGCCGCCAACTTGTTGGAAGATGCCAGGATCGGCATCGCGCCGCTGGAGAAATCCACGCGCTATGTCCGCTTCGATCAGAAGGCTAACGGCGATTATCTTTACTATCGCGAGCCAAAGATCATGGCGTCGCGCCATCGCGATGCTTATCTCGAAGTCATGAATCTTCTCTTCGACACCTACTCGCGTCAGATGGAGCCGATGCTCGAATTCGTCGCCAGGTCGCTGCCGATCGATCAGTTGGAGGTGAGAGACCCCACGAGCGGCAAGGTACTGGGGTATGAGGAAGCGAGCCGTGACGAAAAACTAAAACGTTGGGCGGAAACGGCCTACCGCGCGACCGTGCGCGCACATGCCTGTGATGTCCTGCGCAGCTATTTACCGGCAGCGACGCTGACCAATGTGGGACTTTTCGGCGTTGGGCAAGCGTTCGAGTATCTTTTGAGCAAGCTTCACTCGCATGAGCTCAGTGAAGCTGGAGACTTAGCCACCTCCCTGCATGGCGAGCTGAATCAATTGATCCCGTCGTTCGTGAAACGCGCGCAATTGAACGAATATCTGACCCGCTCGACGACAATGGCTAAGGAACTAGCGCGCAGTTTCGTGAAGCTGTCGCCCGCGAGCGGCAGCGCACCGGTCACCCTGGTCGATCACGACGCTCAGGCCGAAGAGAAAGTCATCGCGGCGATTCTGTACTCGTGCACGCGCCATCCGCTGGCTCAGTTGCGCGAGATCACCAGAGCAATGAGCCAAGAACAACGACGAAGCCTTCTGATAAAGTATTTTGCAGAACGCCGTCATCGCCGCGATAAGCCCGCCCGCGCGTTCGAAAACGTCTATTACACTTTCGATATTATCGGCAACCTGGGCGCCTATCGCGACCTCCACCGCCACCGGATTCTGACCCAAGAGCGACAAGCGTTTACAACGGCGCATGGCTATGACACGCCGGGAGAGATTGAGGAGGCGGGTTTTAAACGCGAATTCGATGAGTGCATAAATGCCGCAGCGAAGCTTTACGAGGATGTTTATCGCGATATGCCCGGCGAAGCGCAATACGTTGTGCCGTTCGCTTACAGAATCCGTTGGTACATGAAGATGAATCTCCGCGAGGCCGTCCACCTGTGCGAGCTGCGCACGATGCCTCAGGGTCATCCCGATTATCGCTTCATCGCCCAAGAGATGTGGCGCAAGATCCAAGAGGTGCATCCGACCTTGGCGGAGGTCGGCAGGTTCATCGATTGGAAAAGGTATCGCCTCGGCCGCTTGCAGTCCGAAATGCGCTCGGAGTTCAAAAAGTCGGCCCTGGAGAGAAAATAGAAATCAGCATCCGATTGTGAGATAACCAGACTATCAGTTCTGTTTATGGCAGCTGCAACGGAATCTCCTGACAAAGGGTTCGCGGGATACGAGGATCTTCCAGGGGTGCGCCTCTGGTATACGGACAGCGGCGGCAGTGGCGTGCCGGTAATTCTGCTCCACGCGAACACGGGCAATGCCGACAGCTGGCAGTACAACATTGCGGGCTTCGTCGAAGCCGGATATCGGGTAATCACCTTTGATCGGCGAGGGTGGGGCCGCAGTCGGGCGAATCCTGGCACTGGTCCGCAACCCGGCACTATCGCGGATGATCTGCACGCCCTGGCAGAGCACTTAGGACTCGATCGATTTCATCTGGTCGGCGTGGCGGGGGGTGGATTCGCGGCCTACGACTACGTACTCTGGCATCCGGAGCGGCTGCGCAGCCTGGTCGTCGCCGCCAGCGGGGGTGCGATCGTAGACGAGGAATTGAGCAAGCTTCGCCAGAAAACTACGCTTCCTGGGTTTAGAGAGTGGCCGCCGGAATTTCGGGAAGTGAGTATGGGTTACATGGCGACTAACCCTGAGGGTCTGCAGCGCTGGCTGGAGATTCACCACCACTCACAGCAAAAGGGCGCGCCGGCACAGCCGCTGCGGACTACGATCACGTTCGATAAACTCGCAACGATCAAGGTGCCTACGTTGTTGATGCCCGGAGATCAGGACCTGCAGGCGCCGCCGTGGGTGATGCGGCGACAACTCGCCCATATCCCCGGCGCCCAGTTCATCGTATTGCCCGAGGCCTCTCATTCGATCAACTGGGAGCAACCCGAGGCCTTCAACCGAAACGTCCTGCAATTCATCCGCATGCATTAGCCGGCCGAGAAGGGCAAATAGCCTGCTCGCTGGATTTCTCGTCTTGACAGGCCCCCAGGCTCTGCAATAAACGAGGTTTTAGAACCTGTGTCCTCAAATCGTCGCATCCGAAAAACCAGAACCGCTATAAACTACGCAGAGGAGGAGCCATGCTTCGCATAGACGTCGATGCGCATGTAGATGAATCGGAAGCCACCTGGGAATACCTCGATAATGGAGCGAGCCGCTTCAAGCCCGTCACCCTCGACCCCGGAGGTCCGACGGCGCCGGGCGATGCTCGCCCGCATCGCCTCTGGGTCATTGATGGCACGATCAGGTTAAGGCGCTGGCGCGATGACAAGCGCACCGGAACGGTTAAGACAACCCGGGAGCTTCTCGACGTGGACGCCCGCATACGCCACATGGACGAGTTGCGTGTCGATGTGCAGGTGCTCTACCCGACTTTGTTTCTTCACGCTCTCACGGATCGGCCGGAGATCGAACTGGTGCTCTGCAAGTCCTACAATCGCTGGCTCGCCAAAGCCACAGAGAAAAGCCGCGGGCGGCTTCGCTGGGTCGCCATGTTGCCGCTGCTCAGCATCGATAAGGCAGTAGAGGAGGTACGCTGGGCGAAGGACAATGGAGCCTGCGGCGTGTTCAAAAAGGGGATCGAATGCGGCGACCGCCCGGCGAGCGATCCCTACTTCTTCCCGGTATACGAGGAGGCGAGCCGCCTCGACCTGCCCGTCTGCATCCATAACGCGACCGGCAAGGTCGAGTCCGCCATCGCGCAGCAAGGAGAGAGCCTGGACGGCGGCATGAACGCGATCTCCGCGTTCAGTGCGCTCATCGAGCATAATGTCCCGGACCTGTTTCCGAAACTTCGCGTGGGTTTCATTGAAACCGGCGCTTCCTGGATACCCTATCTTTACGCCGATCTCGTCGCCAAGAAACTGCGGCGGACGTTTTTGCCAGTCGATTTCACCGAAGATCTATTCCGCCGCAACCGCATCTACGTCGCCTGCCAGACCAACGACGATTTGCCGTACATCTTGAAGTACGGGACTGAAGACAACTTGATGATCGGGACCGACTACAGTCATGCGGATCAGTCGGCTGAGATCGGCGCCCTGGACGTCATCGAGCAGCGCGGCGAAAAAGGAGAAATCCCCGCCTCTGTAGCGCGCAAGATCCTCGACGATAATCCGCGCAGGTTCTACGGGCTATAGGCGATCTTGCAATTGCCGACGGCGATAGAGCTGTGACCGAGGGCTATTTTCGATACAGCTGTTCGATCAAGCCGCTCTTTTCAATCTCTCTAAAAAAACTCGCATCGACGAAATCCGCCGGGGCGAAGTTCTTGGTCTTCGGATCGGTCTCGCGCTCGAGCACCGCCTCGAGCGCGTTGTCGTTGGGGGTCGGCAAGCGTTCTAACAGGTCGACCTGATCGTCGTAAAGATAGGCAGTTTCCTCCGCGCTCAAGCCGCCGAAATATTTCTGCAGCAGAGTAATTGAACCCGTGCGATTGGTCTTAAGAAAATGGATTGCCTCGACGAAGGAGCGGGTGAGCCTCTCGACGATGGTTCGATTACGTTGGATATAGCCGCGAGTCGTGGCGAAGGTCCCCGAAGGCGAGAGGATCTTGAGTTCGACAGCACTGGTGAGAAGCTTGCCGCCCGATCGCTCCACCGTGAGTGCGGGCAGGCCAGCCAGCGCCCCGACATCAAGTTTGCCTGCGACCATAGCAGCGGCGACCTGCGGGTGCCCGCCAAGCTGCAAAATCGTGACATCTTTGTCGGGCTTCAGGCCGGCCATCGCCAGTGCATTGCGGGTAAAGGTGTCCGCTTCCGAGCCGTACTGCGAGACGCCGATGACCGCGCCTTTCAAATCTTCCACGCGGCGGACTTTGGAATTGCGGCCGACCATGAGCTTCTGGCTCGAGAGATTGGCCGCCATGCCGAGGATTGCGACATCGGCGCCACGCACGCGGGCTCGGGTCAATGCGGTGACGCCGGCGAAAGCCACGTCCACGTCGCCGGCAATGAGCGACTGGACCAATCGCGGGCTGCCGGTGATGAGGAGAATTTCTGCGTTCAAGCCATGCTTGGCGAGCATCCCGCCCTCCTTGGCCACCCACGGCAGCGACAGTGAAACGCTCGGGGCAACGTAGGCGATGCGCAGCTTGTCGGCGGCGAAGGAACCGTCATCGGCAATCCAGACGGTTGCGGTAAAGAGAA
>DATBEY010000471.1:0-6054 GCA_036558765.1 Binatia bacterium
GGGTGGGTCACTTTCCCGTCCTCGATCAGATAGGCTTCACTCGCGGAGAAGACAAATTTACCGCTGGTAATATCGACCTGTCCGCCCCCAAATGACACGGCGTACAAACCTTTTTTTACCGAGCCGATAATCTCGTCGGGATCCGAATCGCCGGCCAGCATAAAAGTATTTGTCATGCGGGGCATTGGAATATGCGCATAACTTTCCCGGCGGCCGTTGCCGGTCAACGGCATCTGCATCAAACCGGCATTGAGCTTGTCCTGTAAGTAGCCTTTGAGGATGCCCTTTTCGATCAGCACAGTGCGATGGGTGGGGGTACCTTCGTCATCCACATTGATCGAGCCGCGGCGCGACGGGATCGTGCCGTCATCGACCACCGTGCAGAGCTCGGATGCCACTTTTTCCCCGATGCGGTCCGAAAACGCGGAAGTTTTCTTACGGTTGAAATCGCCTTCCAGGCCGTGACCGATCGCTTCGTGCAATAGAATGCCGGGCCATCCCGGCCCCAGGACAACATCCATTGTCCCCGCCGGCGCATCGATGGCGCTTAGGTTTAGAACCGCTTGGCGCACAGATTCCTGCGCGTAGCGCTGCCAGTCATGGTTATCGACGAAAAAACCGAACTCAACTCTGCCGCCGCCGCCAAAGCTACCGACCTGGCGATTACCATTTTCTTCAGCGATGCAGGTAACGTTTAGCCGCGTGAGCGGCTGAATGTCGCCGATCACTATTCCTTGGGAGGAAGCGATCAGGATCACTTTGTACTCGCTGCCGAGTGAAACGAAAACATTCTTGACTCTGGCGTCCAGAGCGCGAGCGAACTTGTCGATCTCGTAAAGCAGGCCGACTTTCTGTTCGAGTGCAACGTCGTTCACTCGAGTTTTGATCGGATAGAGATCGTGGGCTTCCGCGCGCGGCTGCCCAACCGGCACCGGCATCGACGATGTCTGGTTTTGCGCGATGTAATGGGCTGTCCGCGCTGCGAGCTCCAATTTGTCGATCGTAATGTCGTCGGTATAGGCATAACCCGTCTTTGCTTCCGCCAATACCCGCACGCCGACACCATTGGCCGTCGATTGGGAGCAATTTTTGACCATGCCCTCTTCGAGGCTGATGCCCTCGTTTTGCCGGTACTCAAAATAGAGATCGGCGTAATCGGCCTTTTTGGCTAATGCCACATCGAGCACTTTTTCCAAATCACTATTTCTCAGCCCAAAGTTGTCGCCGAAAAACAGCGCTGGCGGGGTTCCAGTGGACATTTTTTCCTCCATCGCCCAATTATTACCATATGGTCTCCTGCGAAGTAAGCCATTTTGATCTTGACCGTTGCGTGCGCGGAACTGGTTGATCAGTGCATATTCTTGGGCTAGTATTCGCGTATCAAAATTGCGAGGCGGACTGCCATGGCACACAAGAACATTGTCCACATCGTCGGAACTGGAACCATCGGTGAACCGCTGATCGGGATTTTATCAACGTTCAAAGAGCAGTTTGGCATCGACGAGATAACCTTTCATAAACGCACGCCGCTGCTGACTGACCGCTCGAAAGTTATCGTTTCCTGTCGACAAGGGGCGAAACTGGCGGTTGACAAGGATCGTTGGCAAAAATTCGTCGAGATGGGAATGCAGCCCGCCTTTGAAGCGGAAGAGGCAATCGAGCGCGCCAACGTGATCATCGACTGCACGCCGGTGGGAAACGAAAATAAAGAGAAGCTTTATAGCAAATACGCCGGCAATGGCCGCGGCTTTATCGCGCAGGGCAGCGAAGACGGCTTCGGCAAAAAGTATGCGCGCGGCATCAATGACAGGGCTCTCGAAAAAGGCAAGGATCAGTTCATCCAAGTCGTCAGCTGCAACACCCACAACCTGGCGGTGCTGATCGATACGATCGCGCTGGGTCCCGAAAAAGAAGACAACCTGGCGGAAAGCCGTTTTGTGTGCATGCGCCGCGCCAATGATTTGAGCCAGGAGGGCGATTTCATACCGGCACCCGAAGCGGGCAAGCACGATGACCCGAAGTTTGGCACACACCAGGGTCGCGATGCGCACTACTTATTCAAAACGCTAGGACTGGAACTCGATATCTATTCTTCGGCGCTGAAGTTAAATACGCAATACATGCACACGATTCATTTCGATATCAAGCTGCGCCGCGGCATCACCAAGGACGAGTTGATGCGCCGGCTCAAAAGCAACCTGCGGGTTGCCCTTACGAACAAAAAGTCTTCGGCGTCGGTTTTTTCGTTCGGCCGCGATCATGGGATGTTCGGCCGAATTCTCAATCAGACCGTGGTTGTGAATCAGAGTTTGGCCATGCGCGGCGAGAAGGAAATCGTTGGCACCTGTTTCACGCCGCAGGATGGCAATTCGCTATTGAGCAGCATCGCCGCCACGTTGTGGTTCATGTATCCCGATTCTTATGAGGAGAAGCTGGCGCCGGTGAAGCCGTATTTCTTCAGCGAAATTTGACGGGCTTAGCTCATTGGTCCGCTGCGGATTGTTGCGGAGCAGATTTTCAATCTCGACCGCGACTTGGAATTCCTTCAAAACTCACGCTGTCTCCCGGCCGAATCCCATTTCGTTTCGCTAGACCCCCGTTGATTTCCAGCACGTACTGGCTGGGCGCGCCTACCGAGCGTGGATCCAACGAAAACGGCGTTGCCTGATCGACGATCCCGACAATTTTCAGCTCTCGGCTTATAAAGATCATATCCAACGGAATCGGTGTGTTTTTCATCCAGAAGGTCTGCTCTGACTGGGACGGAAATAAAAAGATCATGCCGTGATCCGAAGCGAGATCCCGGCGGTATTGCAAACCCAGTTCCCGCTTGGCCGGGGAATCAGCGATTTCAACATTAAACGCAATGGTTCGACCTTGCTGCGTAACAATCGTCACTCGAGGTTCGGCACGGCAGGCGGTCACCCCCTGAAGCATGGCCAACCCGAGCAACAGAAAGCAAACGAATTCACGGTGCATACTATTTGGAAATTTTTTCCGCAACCAGCTCCGCCACATCGAAAATTCGCATCGCAGATTCGGGTTCTTCTTTGGCCGCTTCTTCAGTAATCATGCGCATGCAGAAGGGGCATCCGGTCGCCACGGTCTTAGCGCCAGTCTGCTTTAGCTCGCGGTAGCGGTTCGTGCTTACGCGCTCGCTTCCCTTTTCCTCTTCCTTCCAGAACTGCCCGCCGCCCGCTCCGCAGCAGAAGCTGTTCTTGCGGGTCCGCTGCGGTTCGATGAGTTTGGCGCCGGCGGATTGGATCAATTGCCGTGGCTGCTCGAAGATCCCGTTGTGTCTTCCGAGATAACAAGGGTCATGGTAAGTAACCGCGCCGTCGGACTCGGCGCCAAAATTCAATCTGCCGCTGCGGATCAATTCGTCGATGAAATCTGTGTGATGCTTTACGACAAATTTTCCGCCGAATTGCGGATATTCATTGGCGATCGTGTGATAGCAATGCGGGCACGTCGTCACGATCGTTTTCGGGTTAATTTCATTCAATGCGGCAATATTTTCTTCGGCCATTTGCGCGAAGAGATATTCATTGCCGGTACGCCGTGCCGGATCTCCGGTACATTTTTCGTCTTTCCCGAGCACCGCCCAGTTCACGCCGGCGGCATTGAAGATCACCGCCATAGCCCGGGCGATCTTTTGGGCGCGCGGATCGAATGCCACGGCGCAGCCGACCCAATAGAGCACGTCCGCGTCCGTCGCCTGCTCGACGGTCCGAACCGGAAACGGCAAATCCTTTGTCCAAACGAGGCGCTCAGCGGCGGACATACCAAAGGGATTCCCTGCCCGTTCCATATGGTTGAAGGTGTTTTGCAGGCCCTTGGGAAACTCCGCAGCGGTAAGCACTCGCTCACGGCGCACATCGATCACGTGCAGCATCTGTTCATTGCCCACCGGACAGACTTCGATGCAGGCGTTGCAGGTCGTGCAAGCCCAGGCGGCTTCGTCGTTGAGCGCAAATTCCAGCAATCGCCGCGGACTGGCTTGACCGGCAGCAAATTCCGGCAGGATTTTATTCAACTCGTAGCGCTCATTGATCAGAATGGCCGCCGGACTCAAAGCTTTGCCGGTGTTAGTCGCCGGACAAACGTCCTGGCAGCGATTACACATAATGCAGGCATAGGAGTCCAACAAGCGCGGCCATGTGAAATCCTCCAACTTGACGGCGCCAAAGACTTCTTCCTTCTCGAAGTCCATTGAACTGAGAGCACCCGGCCGTTCCTTTTTGAGTGCCAAATTGACCGGCGCTAAAAAAATGTGGATGTGCTTGGAGCGGGGAAAATACGGGATGAAGAGCAGGATTGATCCTAATGCGCCCCACCAAAAGAAATGGTTGGCGACCTCCAATCCGCCGGGTGCCGCAGCCGCAAAGGCGGAGGCAAACAATGAACCGACCGGCTGATAGAAGTCCGTTCCCTGTTGCGCCAGTTGCGTTCCCTTGAAGAGTAGCCGAGAGCCGACGTGAAAGAGAATAAATCCGGCAACCAGAGACGAATCCCGAGCAATTCCCGCGCGAACTTCCGGAAGGAGCGGCACATTCGGGGGAAAGGCAAAATCTCTTGGCTTAACCAACCAGCGCCGCAACACCAGGCCGATGATGCCGATCAAAACAGCAGTGGTAAGAAGATCGGCAGCCAGATTAAACGGGTTCCATACGCCCCCGCGCGCATCGACGGCGAAGAATCCCTCCAGGAAATCGACCAAATTTACCAAAAAATATAAAACAAAACCGTAGAACACGAGCGCATGCAGCAGCGAAACGAACGGCCGCTTCTTAAAGACCGAGCGCTGTGTCAAGACGATCCATAGCGCGTTCTGAATGCGCTCCAGAAGATGGTCGAAGCGCGCATCGGGCTTGCCGCGTTTAATTGCGCGGTAAACGGCATAAAACCTTTGAGCACCGTATGAGAGACACCCCACCGCGAGCAGAACAAAAAGAATTTTTTCGGTCGTGCTCAACATTTCGCTCTGATGGACCTCCGTCTCAGTTATAATTCTTGTGGCGGCAAACTGTCATAGTATCGGGATCCTTGCGGACCTTGACGCGGCAGATTGCGGGTGGCGGATGCGTGAACCGCCCTCAGGTGATCTGTCTGGATGACGAGGGTTTGCCTTGCAAAGGCAGCGCGCAATCGGATTGGTTCAGCCCGTAAACCCAAGTTTTTTGGAAAGCTCGCTTCCAGCTTTGAGCAGCATCGGCGCGATTTCCGTGTTGATCGCTTCGTCGGTCAATCGATTTTCAGGCCCGACAACGGCAAGGGTCCCAACAAGTGATCGAGTATAGTCGCGAATGGGGACGGCCACTGCATTCACACCTTCAGCAAATTCGCCGCGCTCCACTGCGTATCCAGACTCTCCGATCATGACGATCTGGTCACGTAAAAGATTCCGATCGGTGATGGTGTTTGCCGTGTACCGTTCCAGATTCGCAGGCAAATTTTGACCAGCTGCCGATTCCAATTCAAACGTTAAGTGCGCCTTGCCTGCCGCAGTGCAATGCGCCGGCAATACGGTTCCCAAAAATGAAACGACCCGTACGGGGCGCGCCGGCTCGACAAAATCCAAAGGAATTATTGCGTCGCTCTTACGGATCGCCACATAGGCGCTTTCCTGCGTGGCCTTCGACAGCTCCACTAGAACCGCCTTTGACTGAAGCAGCAAGCCCATTTGATGGATGAATGTTTGTCCTAGCTGCAGACACTTGAGACCCAAGCGATAATTTTCGCTAGCCTTGTTCTGTTCAATATAACTTCGCGCTTCAAGAGTTGCCAGCAACCGAAAAACATTGTTCTTGTGCAGTTTCAGCCGCTTGCTCAATTCAGTGACGCCAATTTCATCGACCGTTCCATTGAACTGCTCCAGGACATCGAGCGCATGGGAAACCGATTGAATGACGTAATTGGCTTTTTCGCGTCGAACCATATTTCCTCCCGATGAAGCGCTAGGCCGATACCAAACGCGAATGAAAAATCATCATTTCCAAAAAGCGTTTTAAGCTACCCCGGCAAACCAAGGTTGTCAAATCGAGTGCCGGCCAA
>DATBEY010000472.1:0-5848 GCA_036558765.1 Binatia bacterium
AAAGATCCCGGGCCTAAGCGGCATCAGCGAAAATGGCGCCGGTCTGCGCATCGGCCCTTTGACCACGATTCGCGATATTGAAACCAACGCTCTCGTACGTGACAAGCTGCCAGTGCTCTGGGAAGCATCACACCAGTTCGCGTCATTGCAAGTGCGCAATACCGCCACCATTGGCGGGAATATCTGCCGGGCCTCGCCCTCGGGCGAAACGTTGGCACCGTTGCTGGTGCTCGACGCCAAAGCAAAATTAGCCGGCGATGGCGAGAAAACCGTGCCCTTCACGTCTTTTTTCCAAGGGCCGGGAAAAAGCAGCACCGGAAACACCGGCTTGTTGATCGAAATCGACGTGCCTTACCCGCCATCCGGCAGTAGCAGTGTTTATCTCAAGCATGCGGTCCGCGGCGCGATGGATATCGCGATGGTCGGCGTCGCCGTGCTCATGACGCCTGACAGCGGTAAAAATAACATTGCAGATGTGCGCATCGGTCTCGGCGCCGTAGCGCCGACGCCGGTCAGAGCACCGAAAGCCGAAGCGTTGCTCCGCGGCAAACCGCTGAGTGCGTCACTGCTCAGGGAAGCTGCGGCACTGGCCGCGTCCGAATCGAGCCCGATTGACGATCAAAGAAGCAGCGCGGAATACCGTCGCTGGATTGTCGAAGCGCTGACGCGCAAAGGCCTGGAGCAGACTTGGAAAGCCGCCACCGGCAAGGAGATCGCGTAATGGGTATTACGATCACTACGAAAATCAACGGCCATTCCGTCACAGCCACCGCCGATGCTTCGACATCATTATTGGAATTCCTCCGGGATACGCTGGAGATGAAAGGCAGCAAGCTTTGCTGCAATACCGGCGAGTGCGGCGCCTGCACGGTCATTTATAACGGTAAGCCGATCAACTCGTGCGTGACCATGGCCGCAGATGCCAATGGCGCGGAAATCACGACCATCGAAGGACTCGCTGACGGCGATAAATTGCACCCCGTGCAGCAGGCGTTCATCGACACGGGCGCGGTGCAGTGCGGCTACTGCACCCCTGGATTCATAATGTCCGTAAAAGCGTTGTTCGATCGGACCAAGAAGCCTACAGCGCAAGACATCGAGGAAGCCATTTCGGGCAACATCTGTCGCTGCACCGGTTACAACAAGATCGTCGATGCGATCCAGCTCGCAGCGCGAAAAGTATAGGAACAAATTCGAAGCACGAAATCCGAATCCCGAAACAAACTTCAAATAGCGAAAACACAAAACCAAAAGAGCCCGTTTTGAATTTCGAATTTTGGAGTTTCAGGTTCCTTTGTTTCGAGTTTCGATATTCGGATTTCGTTTAAACCGGCCCTGACAATCCGAGGAGAGAAATCCTATGGCCAAAGCTGAATTCAAAATTATCGGTTCGAGCCCGGCCCGTATAGGCGGAGTCGAGCGAGTCGTCGGCAAGGGCGTCTACGGCATCGACCTGATGCTCAAAGATCAACTCCATGGTGCGATCCTGCGCAGCCAGTACGCCCATGCGAAAATCTTGAGTGTCGACACCAGCGAAGCGAAGAAGATACCCGGTGTCCATGCCGTCGTGACCGCCGAGGATGCACCCAACGTGCGCTACGGCCGGAGCTACATCGACCGCCATATCCTCGCGCGCGGCAAAGTGAGGTTCATGGGCGACCCGGTGGCTGCAGTGGCTGCAGAATCGCCGGGCATCGCCAGGCAAGCGCTCAAGAAGATCAAAGTCGTCTACGAACCGTTGCCGGTGGTAATCGACCCTGAAGAAGCGACCAAACCACACGCCCCGGTTCTGCACGAGGACATGCCGCTGCCGAAAACGATTCCCGCGGACGCGGGCATCAAGAACGTGTGCGGACATATGATCGTGCGCGTCGGCGATGCCGAAAAAGCGATGGCCGAAGCGGATGTAGTCGTCGAGGAAGCTTACGAAACCAAGATGATTCATCCGCAGTATCTGGAACCGCGCATCGCTGCGGCACAGATGGAGCCGAACGGTCGGCTCACCGTTTGGGCCAATGCCCAGGCGCCTTTTCCGGTTCGCCAGGAAGTCGCGAAGACCCTCGGACTGCCGCTGAACAACGTGCGTGTGATCTCCGCCGGCTTGGGCGGCGGTTTCGGCGGTAAAGGGAGCGGCATCACTTCGGGAGCCGCCATCGAGCCGATCTGCGGACTCTTAGCGATCAAAGCGAAACGGCCGGTGATGATCGTCCTCGACAAAGCGGAAGAGACGATTTCGACCACCATACGCGCCGGCGCCAAGATGTACATCAAGACCGGCGTCAAGAAAGATGGCACCATCGTCGCGCGCACCGGCAAGGTATATTACGATGCCGGCGGCTACTCGGGCTTCGGCGTGCAGGCCGGCGGCCGCTGCACCAACATGCTCGGCGGCTGGTATTTGATGCCCAACTGTCACATCGAGGGCTACACGGTCTACACCAACAAGCAGGTGTGCGGCCCGGTGCGCGGCCCCGGCGGTCCGCAAGCCGCTTTCGCGGTGGAATCGCACATGGATTCCATCGCTGCCAAGCTCGGGATGGATCCGGCGGAATTCAGACTAAAAAATATCCCGAAAGCCGGCGACAAAATCGTCGGCGTGCCCAAGCTGCGCGATGTTTCTCTGGGCGAGACCATTAAGATCGCGAAGGAAAAAATCGGCTGGGGCACCGTAAAACTGCAAAAGAATCAGGGCATCGGCATTGCCACCGGGTCATGGATCGAGAGCGCCGGTCCTGGCGGCGGCGCCATCGTGAAAGTCAACGAAGACGGCTCGGTAACCGTGCATATCGGAAAGATCGACATGGGCACCATCCCTGGTTTCGGTATCCCGCTGATTGTCGCCGAGGAGCTTGGCGTTCCCGTCAGCGACGTCACGGTGGTCAACGTCGACACCGACGCCAGCCCATGGGATGCGGGCACGGTCGGCAGCCGGGGCATTCTTGTCTCCGGCACCGCATCTCGACGCGCCGCCATTGATGCGCGCAATCAGATTTTCAAAATGGCCGCGAGCAAATTGGAAGCGAGCCCGGAGGATTTGGAGATCGTCGACAAACAGATCCGCGTGAGAGGCACGCCCGCCAAAAGCGTGGGTCTCGCCGCCATTGCCACCGACGCCCACAACGTCATCGGCGAAGTCATCGGCCGCGGCTATTGCGACAATCTGGAACTCATGGCCGAAGAAAAAGCCCACGGCAGTTCGCAACCTTTCACGACGCACGCCTGCATTGTCGAGGTGAACCCGGACACCGGTAATATCAAGATCCTGAAATACGTCGCCGTCCACGACATCGGCCAGCCGATTCACAAAGCGGCGGTTGAAGGCCAGATCGAAGGCGCCGCCGCCATGAGCATCGGCCAGGCGCTCTGCGAGCAAGTCGTTTTCGATCAGAACGGCCGCACGCTGAATCCATCGTTTGTCGATTACCTAATGCCGACCATCAACATGATGCCGCGCATTGAGACCACCTTGGTCGAGGGTTATCCGGGTGCGGGCCCTTACGGCGCTAAGGGTGCCGGGGAAATCGCCTGCGTTCCGCCCATGGCATGTATCGCCAACGCGATCTTCAACGCCACCGGCGTGCGCATCTATAAACTACCGCTAAGTCCGGAAAATGTGTTGAGAGGATTGAAGGCGGCGGGAAAAGCATAACTCGAAGTTCGTATTTTTACGGCAAAGCGAAAGGGCAGGTCATTAACCTGCCCTTTCGCTTTTTTCAATGCGCTAGAATCCAGCCTAAAAACATCAATAGTCACGCCGGCTGGGACGAGTCATCAATGCGCGATCTCGAATTATTTCTGTCGAGACAAAAATCTGCAGCGGAAATTTTTATGGCAGCAACTATGGCATTCAGGTCATTTCTCTTGTTTCTCGTTTTGGGTTCGATGGTCCTCATAACGGGTTGTGAGCGTAATGCGTCGTCGGCCCAAAAAACCGAATCGCGGGCTTCAGCCCGGTCCAATCTTTGGCGTGTTTACGATCGGTCCCTCAAAGGAGCCAAGTACATCGATCTGACACACACCCTGACACCATCGATCCCGGTGTGGAAGGGCTTTGCGCCGGCGAAATTCGCTCCGACAGTCAATCCTGAAACCAGGCAGCCTTACACTTATAACAAGGATGGCTTCGAGGCGACGCACTACGATTTGCCCACCGACCAATTCGGCACTCAGCTCGATCCGCCGGCGCACTGGGCGCCGGAGTATCCCGCCATTGACGAGCTGCCGGCGACTTATGCGGTGCGCCCGCTGGCGGTAATTTCCATCGTCCATCAGGTGGCCAAAGATCCTGGCTATCATCTCTTGCGCTCCGATATCGAGAGTTGGGAGAAACGCAATGGCAAGATTCCGGCCGGTTCCGTGGTGATGGTGCGCTCGGATTGGTCGAAGCGCTGGCCCGATCCGGCGCTGGCCAGCGAAACCGTTTTTCCCGGCGTGTCGTTGGAAGCGCTGCAGTTTCTCCATGAGGAACGTCACATCCTATTTCACGGCCACGAGCCGCTCGACACCGACACCACTCCCAATCTCGAAGGAGAAGCTTGGCTGATGCACCATGGCTACACGCAGGCCGAAGGGGTTGCGAACTTGGACGAAGTGCCCGAGAAGGGTTGTTTAATTACGATCGGATTTCCGAAATTCGCCGGCGGCCTGGGCGGCTACGCGCGCTACATCGCCATTTGCTCGGCGGACTGGAAATACGGCGTATCAGTGGGCGAAGTCGCCGAAGCGCCGCTGCCCAAGAGCGACAAGATTCTTCAGTGGGACGACAAGCTCCGTATGCGCTTGCGCAAATAAGTCTTTCCTTGAAAAGAGGGATTATGGCCAAATGGTTTTTCGAACCGAGGCATACGGGGGCGGAGTTTTGTGTGCGTCACATGATGGTGACTTTTGTCCGCGGCCATTTCAAAGATGTCCACGGCACCTTAGTCTTCGCACCGGCGAACGCGGGCCCGACTTCCGTTGAGGCCGCGATCGAGGCTGGGGGAATATGGACAGGTGAAGCGGCGCGCGATGCCCATCTTAAAAGCGCGGCATTTGTCGACGTGAAGAAACATCGGAAGATCTCTTTCGCGGGAAAGCAGGTCGAACTGGCCGGCGCTGACGAAGCGGTTCTCACGGGTGAGCGACGATTCGCGCCATAACCCCGCACGGTGCCGCTGCGCGTTCGTTATCTCGGGGCGGTGGCAGACTCCATGGCGGGAAGACGGAGTGGACAAGGGACCGAAAACCAGGGACGGCCTTTACCGCGAGCGCCACGATCAATCGCCACGACTTCGGCGTGAGCTGGAACAGCAGGTTGGACAGAGGTGGCGTCGTCGTCGGCAACATGGTTGAGATCACCATCGACGGTGAGGTCGACAGGAGTGCGAAATGTCTGAATGCAAGACCGCGACCTCTGCCAACACTCACGGTCTGAGCCTTGTGGCGGTTTTCAGGGACGGCCTCCGGTTGCCCCGAGCAACGGGTGCGGTCGAGCCGCCGTCGTGCCGCCGCTGCCGTAGGGTCGCGTGATCGCTTCGAGCACATGACCGTTGGGATCTTCGAAGTAAATCCCGCGGCCGCCATCCCACTCGTTGATCTGGTCCCGCTGACTGCGACGGGGGTCGGCCCAATAGGGCAAGTGCCGCTCCCGAATGCGCGCGAAGATCTGGTCGAATTCGGCCTCGGTCACCAGAAAGGCGTAATGTTGAGAAACGATCTCGCCATCGGCGCCTCGGTACTCTTTAACGTTCATATAATCCAGCGAGGTATCACCCACCGGTACGACCGCAAACGGCCCCAACCGCAGCGGCGGCGGCAGACCGAGTATCTCGGTTAAGAACTTGCTCGACGCTTCATGGTCATGCGCGGC
>DATBEY010000473.1:0-5203 GCA_036558765.1 Binatia bacterium
GCTCCTCATCCGAACGCGGCTCTGCTGCTGGCAAATTTCATCATGAGCGCCGAAGGTGCCGCCGCCGCTTCCAAAGGACGACACGGCTATGTGGCTTATTTGAACAAAAGTACTCCGATGGCCAAGGTCCTGCCGCCCATACAGGACCTAGTGAAGGATTATCCAAAAATCGACTGGGCTAACCTCGACGCCGCGCAGGTCACTAAAGAGTTCCGTAAAAGAATGGGACAATAAATCGCAAGCGAACTCGGACAGGCGCAACGGAAGAGTGACCTGATTTTCTGGCACCCCATCTCAATCTTCCCCCATCGAGTGGGAAGATGTCTGAATCCAATGCAGCGATACACGGCTCCCATTTTTTTCCTGTGGGCGGCGCAGCTTATGAATCACTTCGTGGAGACGGGGTTCGAGCGCTCCGCTAGACGTGAGAGTCTGAATCCGGCGTAGTTGGCAGTGCGATGGCTGAGCGCGCAAACCGGACGATCTCGGTCGGGCGATGGAACAATAACGGGCTACCGCGGGCGCAGCCAGCCGAAGCGCCGCTGCGCAGATTTTCCCGCTGTTTTCCGGTTGTTCTTCCGCTTCTTGTGCTGGCAGTGCTGGTTGTTTATCCGGTCGCGGGCCTCGTCGGTTCGAGCTTATTCGATGAAAAAGGCTTCACGTTAGCTAATTATACCCAGCTCCTGTCCACGCGGTTCTTCAAATTGATGGCCAACACCGTGATCCTGGGTTTCGGTGCGGCCACGCTTGCGACCGCAGCAGGCACGATCTTCGCGTGGTTATGTGTTTGCACGGACTTACCGTTTAGAAAAGCTTTCACGATCCTTCATATAGCGCCTTACGGTTTGCCGACGATCGCTGCCGCTCTCGCCTGGATATTTCTCCTGACCCCGAAAGCCGGACTCTTCAATCGCTTTCTTATGTGGCTTTTCGGGTTGCAACACGCGCCTTTTAACATTTTGAGCATGCCGGGTATGATCTGGGCGCTCGCCGCTCACCTCTATCCATGGGCGTTCCTGTTGACCTCAGGGGCGTTCGCGACACTGGACCGATCACTCGAAGACGCCGCAAGGATGAGCGGTGCAAGTGAATTCAAAGCATTTCGAAAGATCACCATACCTCTGGTTGCCCCCAGTATAGCCGCTGCGTTCATGCTGGTGTTTACGATCTCCATCGAGCAGTTCTCGATCGGAGGGACCATCGGAGTGCTCGCGCGAATTCCTATCCTGCCCGTGGAAATCTACCGCTCGATCGCGGTTTATCCTCCGGAATGGGGATTCGCTACCACGCTCTCGGTGGTGCTTCTGGCGATTACCAGCCTGCTTATCTATGGGCAAAACAAAATGCTGGCTGGAAAATCGTTTGTCACGGTTACCGGGAAAGAGACTAGGGAACGCATCCGGCTGGGCAACTGGCGTTGGGTCGCTTTTGCCGGCTCGGCGCTGTTTGTTTCTATCGCAGTCGTGTTGCCGTATGTCGGCATGATCGTGGTATCGCTGAGCCCATCATTGGGCGCCGATCTCACGTGGAGCAATATTACTTTCAAGCACTACGTCTACATTTTTACCGAGCATCCGTTCGTTTTCCGTGCCATCGGAAACAGCATTTTTCTTGCCATCTCCGCCGCGACATTGCTCGCGCTCTTCACGCTCGCTGCGGCAGTTGTCGTCAAGCGATCGCAAATTCCAGGTCGGGGTTTGTTGAGCTACTTGACTCGGTGGCCAATCGCAATACCGGGAAGCGTCATCGCCGTTTCGCTCCTCTACACCTACATTCGACCGCCGCTTCAACTGATCGGCACGATTTGGATTTTGCTACTCGCCTATTTGATTCGGAATCTTCCCTATGCCTACAGCGCAGCCTACGCCGGGCTCTCCAGAGTCGACCCAGCGCTGGAGGAGGCAGCGAGAATTCATAGCACGCCGCCGCGCCGGACTTTTTTCCGAATTATCGTGCCTCTCACGATTCCGAGCGTGATGGCCGGCTGGATGATCGCGTTCATCAACTCATTGCGAGAGCTGCCAGCCTCCTTATTGTTGTTCTCGCCGGGAAATGAAACGATCTCAGTGGCGATCTACGAGATGTTCGAAGAGGGTGCCTTCCAGTTGACGAACGCGGCGGCGCTCATGACTTTGCTCTCACTGGTCACGCTTTTACCCGCCATTATCATAAAACTGCGATCTCGCGGGACGGGAGATTAAAATCCCTTTGGCACACGTCGAATTAAGAAAACTCCGCAAAATGTACGGCAAGACCATCGCTGTTGACGGCGTTGATCTCGACATCGACAAGGGTGAATTCATGACCCTTTTGGGACCGAGCGGCTGCGGAAAAACGACGACCTTGAGGATGATCGCAGGACTGATCGAGCCGACCGACGGCGAAATCAGAGTCGGCGGCAAACTCCTGTCCTCTCCCGGCACCAGACTGGTTCCACCGGAAAAGCGGAACATGGGAATGGTGTTTCAAAGTTACGCCGTATGGCCGCATATGAAAGTCTTCGATAATGTCGCTTTTCCATTGCACAACCTGAAAAAATCCAAGGAGGAGATCCGTAGACGAGTGCGCGCCGCATTGGATCTGGTCAAGTTGGATGGCTTGGAAGATCGTTATCCGTCAAATCTGAGCGGCGGACAGCAGCAACGAGTCGCGCTGGCGCGCGCGATGGCGGTCGAGCCCGACATTTTGCTGTTCGACGAACCGCTGAGCAATCTCGATGCAAAACTGCGAGAGGAGATGAGATTCGAGCTCAAGGAGATTCAGCGTAGAATCGGCGTCACCTCGATCTATGTTACGCACGATCAAGCGGAGGCGATGGCCATTTCCGACCGGATCGCGGTGCTGTCGCATGGACAAATCAAACAGATCGGCAAGCCGCGTGAGATTTATGATAGTCCGGAAGATCCTTTCACCGCGGAGTTCATTGGACTGGCGAACTTCTTTCCCGCTAAAGCCACAACCGCAAAGACGGTTTGCTTGGCCGGCCGGGAGGAACTTGACGTGGAGGGATGCCGGGCGCTCAATCCGGGCGCAGACGTGCTCGTTTCCATACGGCCGCACAACATCAAAATATATAAAGAGGTAATTCAAACGAGAAACGAGCTACACGGGATCGTAGAGAAAAGCGCATATCTCGGCGACAAGGTGGATTATCGAGTGCGCGTGGGCGACAATATTCTCAGAATTCAAGCACCACCGGGAGAGTTTTTTACCGACGGGACGGAAGTGTCATTACAACTGCCGGCGGAGAAGATCAGCGTGATTTCGGTGCGCCAAGCGTAAGGTTCATGTTTCACTCTCGCATGCTATAGTTTCGGCATGGAGAGTGACGGCGCCGATGAGAAGGAAAAAATGTTGGACGCTAACCGCCATTATTCCAAGTTCCGCCTTGGCCCCGGATTCGTTTACGCCTAAAGAAAACTATCTCGGGAAAGACTAGTTGAGTAAGGCGAGCCGCGGAAGAAAATCGATCGTGAACAATTCCAGAGCGCAAATTATCGACACCGATGTTCTCGTTATGGGTGGAGGTGTGGCCGGCTGCCTTGCCGCGATCGGAGCTCGGGAGCTGAACGCCCGAGTCGCCGTCGTTGACAAAGGCGGGCTTCTCGAACGTTGCGGCAGCATTGCCGCAGGCGTCGATCAGATCCTTGCCGTTGCCGAAGATGGAGCCGAGTGGGACACACCGGAATATCTGTTGCAGCAGGTGCCGAAGCTGACCGATGACATCGTCGATATGAAGCCGGTGGAGACCTTTGTCCGCGGGCTTCCCGCGATGCTCAGAAAATTGGAAAGGATGGGGGTGCCCTTCAAGGACCCTTCAACAGGCAAGTACTTCCGCCACCGAACTTTTGGTTTGCCGGGCGAATATCACATCGATTTCGACGGCAGCAAGTTCAAACCAAAAATTTCCCGCGCTGTGCTCGACTCCAATGCGCAGATTTTTCTACGTACGATGGGGGTCAATTTTTTGACGCGTAAGGATCAGACGGTCGGTGCTTCGGTATTTCACATCCGGACCGGTGAATTTATTTTTTTTCGTAGCAAAGCGATCGTGCTTGCAACCGGTGACACCAATCGCCTCTCGCGTAATTCATCGGGCCTCGCGTTTGACAGCTGGCACTGTCCCTACAATACCGGAGACGCTCAGGCGATGGCGGCGCGCCATGGTGTCTTGCTTGCCAATATGGAGTTTACCGAGAATACGATCACGCCGAAGGGTATATCCTCTCAGGGAACCAATTCGCTCACCGGACTTGGAGCTCATTTCATCAATGCCAAGGGAGAGCGCTTCATGCTCAAATACGATCCCGCCGGCGAACGCGCGCGGCGGGACATTCTCACGAGCGCCATTGTCAGCGAAACGCTCTCCGGGAACGCTCCGATTTACTGTGACTGCCGCCATCTACCCGCGGATATTCTCGAAAGGCTGGAGGAGACGCTGGGGGTCGATCGACCGTCTCTGCCGCGCTGGTTCAAAGAAAAGGGCATCGATTTGAAAAAAGAACCGTTCGAAGTCACGGTTTCGGAATTTTCTTCGCGCCGTGGTGGTGTGTACTTCCGCGGCAGCGGCATCTTGATCGATAATAAAACCGGCACCAATATCGCCGGCCTGTTTGCCGCAGGCGACTGCTGTACCGTGAGCGGAGGCATCTCCGGTGCGGCGGTGATGGGTTATGAGGCAGGCAAGCAGGCAGCATCATTCGCCCGCCGGAACGGAGCCGAAGAGAGTTTGCAGGATCAAGAAATTGACGCCGAGCAAGATCGGCTCCTCTATCCTTGCCATAACCCTTCGGGAATGGCGCCACGAGAGTATGAAAACCAGGTGCGTCAGATTGTGACGGACTATATCGGTTATCAAAGAACCGAGGAAAAGCTGCGCAAGGCGATTGAAGAACTCAAGACCTTGACCGCGCAAGATACTTTGCTCCGTGCTCACGATTACCACGAGCTCATGCGCGCGCACGAAGCGCGCAATATCCGCGAGGTTGCCGAGATGGTGGCGACCGCTGCTTTGGAACGGCGCGAGAGCCGGGGGAGTTATTCTCATTTTCGCGCAGATTTCCCGCACCGGGACGATGCCAACTGGCGCAAAATGGTCGTATTAAAAAAACAGCCCGACGGCTATGCGGTCGAGCACCGAGCGATTGAGTTGGCAGATCGGCCCGCGGAGAGAACCAGTGCCCATATTAATCAATAAAGATCT
>DATBEY010000474.1:0-18924 GCA_036558765.1 Binatia bacterium
GCTACTTGACGAAACCCGTCGATCTGCAAGAATTGACCGAGGCGTTGAGATTGCTCGTCTAATTGCCTTCCGAAAAGGGCCGAGTTAAAGAGTGCTCATCAATCCGCGCAAGGTGCGCCCGACGCAGCCGACGGCCTCGGGGAACAGTCTAGCCATCGGCGGCAATTGAACCGAATGCTTCGGTGGCCCACTCAGTTTTCTCGCTGGTTCGATGAACCGACGGCGCTCAACGCGTACTTGGTTCGATTGATCTTTGTCGGCCTTGTGCCGATCCTGGTGTTTTCCGTTTTCATGATGGTGTTATTCGCGCGCCAGGAGCAAGCGAATCGGCAGAGGGGGCTGGAAGACACTGCCCGAGCGTTGGCGCTTGCCGTTGATCGCGAAATGGATTCATCGATTACCAATCTGCAGGCGCTGGCCACCTCTGAATCTCTCGACGTCGGCGCCGTCAATGTGTTTCGTAGCGTCGCCGCGCGTATTTTGCGCACCCAGAAAAGCTGGAAAAGTATCTCACTGTTCGATCCGAGAGGTCAGCTGCTGGCGCATCTGACAAAGCCGCTCGTCGACCCACCCACAGGCATCAGCCGGGAGAGCCTCGATGCTGTTTTGCGGACGCGCCGCGCTTTCATCAGCGATTTCCCGCAGGGCCGTTCGCCGGAGACCGGCATCAACATTCACGTGCCGGTCATCCGAGAACAAACGATTATCTACATCCTGACCGCGGCCATTGAGCCGCAGGTATTTACGGATATTCTACTGCAGCAAAAACTGTCGCCGACTTGGGTCGGGACGGTATACGACAGCCATTACATTACAATTGCGCAAACACGCGATGCCGCCAAATATATCGGCAAACCGGTGGGACCGTTGCTGCAGCAAACCGGTGTTGCGGCGAGCGAACAATTCCTCAGCGGCGTCAGCGCCGATCAGATCCGGGCTTATGCCGCGATCAGCCGCTCGCACGTCTCGAATTGGTTCGTGGCACTTACGGTGCCGAGCGCGGAAGTGACCGCGATTCTGTACCGCTCACTGGCTACCCTGGGTGCCGGGGGTTTGTTGCTGATGCTGATTGGGCTGGGCGCTGCGTTGATTTTTGCGCGACGCATGGCCTATTCGATTGGCGAACTTGCTGCCGCGGCTCATCGCTTGGGCCGAGGCGAGCCGATGGCGCTCACCGGCAAGCTGCCGGTGGCGGAATTGGACTCACTCGCTGTGGAGATGGCGCGCGCGGGCGAGCTTTTGGCGGATCGTGAAAAAGAGCGTGACCGCGTCGAGATTGCGCTGCGGCAACATGAGCAGTTTTTACGGCGACAGGCAGATCTCCTGAACTTTGCCAACGAGGCGATCCTGGCCTGGGAACTGCGCGGACCCATCATCTACTGGAACCATGGCGCGGAACAACTCTATGGTTATTCGCAACACGACGCCCTGGGCCGTTCGAGCCACGAACTGTTGCAAACGGAATTTCCCGAGGGACGTGCGCAATTCGAAGCCGAGTTGATTCGACGTGCAGAGTGGACGGGCGAATCGAAACAAGTGACAAAACACGGGCGGCGCATCGAGGTCGAGAGCCGATTCAAATTAATCGAGGACCGCGCCGGTAGTCGCCTGATACTGGAATGCAACCGCGATATCAGCCATCGCAAACAATCTGCGCGACGGCTCGCCACCGAGCACGCGGTCACGCTCATGCTCGCCGAGTCGGAAACACCGGAGCTCGCCTGGCGCAAGGTGCTCGAGATCATTGCCGAAGGTCTCGATTGGGAACTGGCCATGGTATGGCTTGTCAATAAGCAAATATCGACGTTGGAGCGGGCCGAGCTTTGGCAGCATCCGTCGTTGCAGCTTTCCGGTGCGGCGAGTCAGTCACAGCTCGCGCGTGGTGCCGGACTTGCCGGGCGCGTCTGGGCCAGCGAGCAACCGATCTGGGTCTCGGATCTAAGCAAGGAAGCGGAGGTGCTACGGCGCGGCATGCCGGGAAACGGCGCGCTGCACGGCGCATTCGCGTTTCCGATCAAAATCCGTGGGGAAGTTCTCGGCATCGTGGTATTTGTCAGCACCTCGGTCCGTGCGCCGGACGATGATCTATTGAACATGGCGCAGGCGCTTGGCGGCGAGATCGGACAATTTGTCGAACGCATGCGTGCCGAGGCGGCGTTGCGCCAGAGCGAAGAACATTTGCGTAATCAAGCGCAAGAGCTCGAGCAGCAACTGCTCGCATCGGGCCGTCTGGTGGCAGTGGGCGAGCTCACCGCCTCGATGGCGCACGAATTCAATAATCCATTGGGAATCGTGCTCGGGTTTGCTCAGGGCTTACTTGCGAATATGGACCCTGCAGATCCTAATTATCATCATGTGCAAATTATCTCCGAAGAGGCCAAGCGTTGTGAAAAGCTGGTCCAGGAGTTGCTCGAATTCGGGCGCCCGAAAAGCGCCGATTTCGCGTGGACGGACGTGCAGGAGATGATTCAGAAAACCCTCGACCTCGTCCAACCGCGAGCGAGCAAGAGTAAAATCGAGGCGTATGCCAGATTCGAAGGAGAGCTGCCGCAAATTCATGCCGATCCACAGCAGTTGCAACAGGTCTTATTGAATCTCTCGCTCAACGCAGTCGACGCGATGCCGAAGGGTGGAATCCTTATCATCGGGGCTAAATGCGACTCGCCGAATGGCGTGGCGATTACTGTTGCTGATACCGGCATGGGCATTGAACCGGATGTACTGCCGAGAATTTTTCAGCCGTTCTTCACGTCGAAAAAGCGCCGCGGCTTAGGTCTGGGTCTGCCGATCTGTGACCGCATCGTCAAGGCCCATGGCGGCCGAATCGAAGTGGAGAGCGCGTCAAATAAAGGCACGACCTTTACGATTCGTTTGCCCATCAATGGATCCGCTGACACGAGCGTGGGTCAAGAGGCGATCATCTGAAACAGGGCTTTAGAAAATGTTATCGCCGAATACATCTTGCGGGTTAAGCCTGCAAAGGCTTACCGCCTTGAGAAAATCCGGGCTCCTGTCAGGGTAGCGTCAGTTAAAAATGGACTGTGGTTGTTCTTTTTGCCGTTAAGGAATTGCTTAAATAATTTCCCTTCGAATCAGGTTGGCTACGGAGAGGTGCGTTGAGTGCGGCGGATTTGATGATTGCGTAAAATCATAGCGCCTCGTATTCCGAAAGGGCGTCAGTCACGTTATGGTAAGTATATGAGCCAGGAAATCACCGAGCAGAATCATGGGGCACGATCGAGTTCGTCCACCAGCAGAGGCGAGCCAACTGCCACGGTAAGCTTGCTAGGCGATCAGGATTTTTATCTTTTCAATGCCGGCAGGCATACTCGTTTGTACGAGAAATTGGGCGCGCACCGCATTCTAGCAGAAGGACGAGACGGAACGTATTTTGCGGTTTGGGCGCCCAATGCCGACGCGGTTTTTGTCGCGGGTACATTTAATGAGTGGAATAGAGAGAGTCATCCGCTTCACCCCAAGGGGAGCTCCGGGATTTGGGAAGGTTTTATTCCCGGCGTAGGACAAGGAGCGCTCTACAAATATTTCATACATTCCCGGTTCATGGGGTACCGGGTCGAGAAAGCAGATCCATTCGCAACCTTTAACGAGATTCCGCCGAAGAAAGCATCGATCGTGTGGGACCTCGACTACACGTGGAACGACAGCAAGTGGATGCAGGAACGGAAATCACGGAATGCGTTGGACAAGCCGATGTCGATTTACGAGGTGCATCTAGGTTCGTGGCGGCGCGTTGCCGAACAAGGCAACCGGTCGCTGTCTTATCGTGAGTTGGCGCCGGCGTTGAGTGAATACGTGCGGCAGATGGGCTTTACCCATGTGGAATTTCTGCCGGTAATGGATCATCCATTTTTCGGTTCCTGGGGTTATCAAATTACCGGCTATTTTGCACCCTCGGGAAATTACGGCACGCCGCAGGATTTGATGTTCCTAATCGAGACACTTCATCAAAACGACATCGGTGTAATTCTCGACTGGGTGCCGTCCCATTTTCCCGCAGATGAGCACGGGTTGGCCTATTTCGACGGCACACATCTGTTGGAGCATGCGGACCCGCGCCAGGGTTATCACCCGGAATGGAACAGCTACATCTTCAACTACGGTCGGCACGAAGTGCGAAGTTTTCTCGTGAGCAACGCGATTTTTTGGCTGGACAAATATCACGTCGATGGTTTGCGCGTGGACGCCGTTGCATCGATGCTCTATCTCGATTATGCACGCCAACCCGGCGAGTGGATTCCCAATCGCTACGGCGGCAGGGAAAATATCGAAGCTATCGAATTTTTAAAGGAACTGAACGGCGCAATCTACGGAAGTTACCCTGATGTTCAGACCATTGCGGAAGAGTCCACGGCATGGCCGATGGTCTCTCGGCCGGTCTATGCGGGCGGACTGGGATTCGGCCTGAAGTGGGACATGGGCTGGATGCATGACACGCTGGCTTATTTCTCACAGGACCCGATTCACCGCAAGTACCATCACGACAAGCTGACGTTCAGAATGATCTACGCTTTTCATGAAAATTTTATTTTGCCGCTTTCCCATGACGAGGTGGTGTACGGCAAGGGATCCCTGCTAGGCAAGATGCCCGGAGATGAGTGGCAGCGGTTTGCCAATCTAAGATCGCTGTTCGGCTATATGTGCGCCCAGCCGGGCAAGAAGCTGCTCTTCATGGGGGGTGAAATTGCTCAGGGGTCCGAATGGCAGCACGATCAGAGTCTCGACTGGCTCGCGCTCAACGACCCGAGGCACGCGGGCATGCAGCGCTGGGTAAAAGATCTCACCTGGTTCTATCGCAACGAGCCAGCGCTTCACGAGCTCGATTGCGACCCCGCGGGATTCGAATGGATCGACTGCCGAGACGCGGAATCGAGTGTTGTGATTTTGCTGCGGAAGAATCGACGTCAAGATCGTTTCGTGCTGGTGGCCTGCAACTTCACACCGGTGCCGCGCCTCAACTATCGGATCGGGGCGCCGGTTGGAGGCATGTGGAGGGAATCTCTCAACAGCGATGCAAAAGATTACGGCGGCAGCGGTATCGGTAATATGGGCGAGGTGGAAGCCGCTCCGGTCCCGTGTCACGGACAGCGCTTCTCGCTGCCCCTGACGTTGCCGCCTTTGGCAACCGTCTTCTTAAGCAATTCCGGCGCGAGCTAGCAGAGGGTTTGGAGCACCTGGCGTGCTACAGGTTAGCTTTCTGCGCCCGCCCGAATGCCATTTGTCGTGACTCAAGATCGACCACGAACTTTAGGAGCAGAATACCTTGGCCAGAACCGCTGTCGGTTTCGGGTCTGGGCGCCGGAACTCGCGCCCATCGAACTGCGGCTCTTAAGGGGTGATCGGCGAATTCCGTTGGAGCAGACCAGTCGCGGATATCACGAGGTCTTGATTACGGATGTGGAGCCGGGGGAACGTTATTTTTTTCACTTGCCGTCGGACAAAGACCGTCCCGATCCAGCGTCGCGCTTGCAACCCGACGGCGTGCATGGGCCTTCCCAGGTCGTACCTCGAGAGTTTGCATGGCGCGATGAAGGTTGGCAGGGATTACGTATTGAAGATTACATTATCTATGAGCTCCATGTCGGACTCTTCACTGCTGAGGGGACGTTCGCGGCGATCATTTCCCAGCTCGATCATCTTGTCGAACTCGGGATCACGGCATTGGAGCTTATGCCGGTGGCGCAATTTCCCGGTCGGCGAAACTGGGGTTACGATGGTGTCTTTCCATTCGCCGCGCAGAATTCCTACGGCGGCCCTGCAGGTTTAAAGAAGCTCGTCGACGCTTGTCACCGTCGTGGGCTGGCGGTCATCTTGGATGTGGTTTACAACCACCTTGGTCCGGAAGGAAATTACTTTACCGAGTTCGGGCCCTATTTCACGGATCGCTATCAGACACCCTGGGGCCGCGCGCTCAATTTCGACGGACCCGAGAGCGACGAGGTGCGCAATTTTTTCATTCAGAATGCACTCCAGTGGATCGGCGAGTTTCATGTCGACGCGCTGCGACTCGATGCCGTGCACGCCATTCTCGATCGTTCGCCGATTACTTTTCTCGAGCAGTTGGTGCAAGCGGTGAAAGGTGAGGCGGCACGGCTCGACCGGCGAATCTATCTCATCGCCGAGAGTGCCGACAACAATGCACGTCTGGTGCGCGAGCGCGCGCGCGGTGGATACGGCCTGGATGCTCAATGGAACGACGATTTTCACCACTGCCTGCGCACGCTCCTGACCGGAGAGCGCGACGGGTACTACCGCGATTACGGCGACTTTCCTCAACTCCTGAAAGCCTATCGCGAAGGCTTCGTCTACTCCGGCGAGTATTCCGAATTTCGCCGACGCAGCCACGGGAGCAGCTCGCGCGATATTCCGCCCCGCGGTTTTATCGTCTTCGCGCAGAATCACGATCAGGTCGGCAATCGCTGCCTTGGCGATCGCCTGAGCGGCAGCGTCACGCTGGAAGATCTCAAGCTTGCGGCCGGATTGACCCTCCTCTCGCCGTATATTCCACTGCTGTTCATGGGTGAAGAATACGCCGAAGAGGCGCCGTTTCCCTATTTCATCGACCATTCCGATCGCGAGTTGATCGAAGCGGTGCGGCGCGGCCGCCAGCTCGAGTTCGACAGCTTCGCGTGGCACGGCGAAGTCCCTGATCCGCAGGCCGAAGCGACGTTTCTCCGCGCAAAATTGCGCCCCGAACTCCGCGCTGAAAGTTATCACAAGATCCTGCTCGAGTTTTACCGCACACTGATCAAGTTTAGAAAAAATCTAGCGGCACTTCGGCGTCTCGACAAGGACAGCATGAAAGTCGTCGCGTACGAGAACGAAAAAATTTTGGCGATTGAACGCTGGGACGGTGCGGATCGAATCCTGCTGATCGCCAACCTCAACACCGCTCCGCAAACCGCGTCCATCGAGGGCTTCGGTGGTGGTTGGCGCAAGATACTCGATTCCGCCGAGGAAAAGTGGCGCGGACCGGGCAGCTTGACGGAGAATGATTTCGCTTGCGCAAGGGGAAGTCGTATCAGTCTTGCGCCGCGGGCGTTCGCACTATTTCACTGTCAAAGGACGTCACTATGAAATTATGGCCGGGTAAACCCTATCCATTGGGCGCGACATGGGATGGCGCGGGAGTCAACTTTTCGCTTTTTTCCGAAAACGCCACCAAAGTCGAGCTTTGTCTGTTCGATCGCAATGACGACCGGCGGGAAACCCGCATACCGATGACCGAACAAACCCATCAGGTTTGGCACGCCTACCTGCCGGAAGTGCGCGCCGGACAGTTTTACGGCTATCGCGTGCACGGCCCCTACGAGCCGCAACAAGGTCACCGTTTCAATCCATCAAAGCTCCTCCTCGATCCCTATGCCAAAGCGGTTGCCGGGACGGTGCGCTGGAGCGACGGTTTATTCGGTTACCGGATCGGCGATCCCCAAGCGGATCTTTCCTATGACGATCGTGATAGCGCCGCCAATATGCCGAAGTGTGTAGTTGTCGATCCGGCATTCAGCTGGGGCAATGACATGCCGCCGGCGATTCCATGGCACAGGACGATCATCTATGAGCTTCATGTGAAGGGCTTTACCATGCGTCATCCTGCCGTGCCGCCGGAGCTGCGCGGCACCTATGCGGCGCTCACATGTCCGGAGGTGGTTGATTATCTGAAAGCGCTCGGCATCACCGCGGTCGAGTTGATGCCCGTCCATCAATTCATCGCCGATAAGCACTTGGAAGACCGCGGCCTGACCAACTACTGGGGCTACAATTCCATCGGCTTCTTTGCGCCGGACGCCCGCTACGCGAATAGCGGCGTTACCGGCGAGCAGGTGGCGGAGTTCAAGAGCATGGTTCGAGCGCTACATCGCGAAGGCATCGAGGTGATCCTCGACGTGGTTTACAATCACACCGGCGAGGGCAACCACTTGGGACCGACGCTTTGTTTCCGCGGCATTGACAACGCTTCCTATTATCGGCTCGTTCCCGATGACCGGCGCTATTACATGGACTATACGGGCTGCGGCAATACTCTCGATATGACGCATCCCCGCGTGCTGCAGTTGATTACCGACAGTCTGCGCTACTGGGTGAAAGAAATGCACGTCGATGGGTTTCGTTTCGATCTCGCCTCAACGTTGGCCCGCGAGCTTCACGACGTGGACCGGCTGGGCGCGTTTTTTGACATCATTCAGCAGGATCCCGTGATCTCGCAAGTGAAGCTGATCGCCGAACCCTGGGATCTCGGTCCGGGAGGTTACCAAGTCGGCAACTTTCCCGCGTTGTGGGCTGAATGGAACGCCGCCTATCGCGACACGGTACGGCGATTTTGGAAAGGCGATGCCGGACAAGTCGGCAGTCTCGGATATCGCCTAACCGGTTCGAGCGATCTCTACGGCCACAGCGGACGACTGCCCTATGCCAGCATCAACTTCATTACCGCGCACGACGGTTTTACGTTGCACGATTTGATCAGTTACAACGAAAAACATAACCAGGCCAACGGCGAAGACAACCGCGACGGGCACAACGACAACCTGAGCTGGAACTGCGGCGCCGAAGGGGAAACCGATAACCCTGAGGTTCTCGCGCTGCGCGAGCGCCAAAAAAGGAATTTCTTAGCGACGCTGTTTCTTTCCCAGGGCGTGCCCATGTTGCTATCCGGCGATGAAATCGGCCGCACACAAAAAGGCAACAACAATGCGTATTGCCAGGATAATGAAATCTCCTGGGTGGATTGGAAGCTCGACAAACCGCGGCGCGAACTCCTGGAGTTTACCCGGTGCGTGATTAGGCTGATGAATGAGCACCCGGTGTTGCGGCGCCGGCATTTCTTTCAAGGCCGGCGCATTCGCGGCTCTGAAGTCAAAGACCTTGCCTGGTTTCGTCCCGATGGCAAGGAGATGAACGATGAAGATTGGAACAATTCGGAGACGCGCTGTTTTGGTCTGCGTCTGGCCGGAGATGCGATCGAAGAGCTGGACGCGCGGGGAAACCGTATCGTCGATGATACACTCCTCATCCTGTTGAACGGATACCATGAGGCGATCCCGTTTACCCTTCCGGCACACCGGCGGAAAGTTCGTTGGGAAGTGGTCATGGATACCAATGACTCGCAGTTCGGTAAAACCGCGCATCGCGCGATGCGCGGCGGCGATACCTACGATTTAAAAGCGCGTTCCCTGGCTTTGTTGCGGCTGCCAAAACCGTTGGAAGGGGAGAACGGCGGTGAATCTCGCGTCGTGTCCCGCCGCGCCCGGCGCAACGGCGCTGCCCTGAGCGAAGCGCCCTTATGAGAATCCCCGGGGCAACTTACCGAATTCAATTTACGCCAAAGTTCGGCTTTCACGACGCCGAAGTGGTGCTGCCCTATTTGCATGAGCTCGGCATCACCGATATTTACGCTGCGCCGATTTTTTACGCCCGGTCCGGAAGCGAGCACGGCTATGATGTCGTCGATCCCAATCATCTCAACCCCGAACTTGGCACCGAGGAGCAGTTTCAATCGCTGAGTGATTCCGCTCAACAGCTTGGCTTAGGTTGGCTGCAAGACATCGTGCCCAATCATATGGCCTATGATGGTCGTAATCGTATGCTTATGGATGTTCTGGAAAACGGCCAGGCATCACCTTTTTTCGATTTCTTCGACATCGATTGGCAGCATCCCTACGAAAGCATGCACGCCAAGGTATTGGCGCCGTTTTTGGGCGGCTTTTACGGCGAATGCCTGGAGAAGGGAGAGATCCAGCTATACTACGATGAGCACGGCTTCGGGGTGCGCTATTTTTCTCTGCAACTGCCGCTCAATGTCGAATCCTACAGTGAGCTATTGACCTACAATCTCTATTCGCTCAGAAAACGTCTCGGCGCCCACGATTTCGATTTCATCAAATTTCTCGGTGTTCTTTACGCGCTCAAAAATATTCCCCCGACGCAGGAAAACGGCGACCGCGCCGAGCAGATCCTGTTCGTCAAAAGCATGCTTTGGGAGCTCTACAACGGATCTCCGGAAATCAAAAAACATTTCGATGTCAATCTGGCGACCTTCGATGGAGTGCCGGGCAACCCTGAAAGCTTCAATCTTCTCGACCGCTTGTTGGCGCAGCAACATTATCGGCTTGCGTTCTGGAAAGTTGCGGCGGAGGAGCTCGATTATCGAAGATTCTTCAATATCAACGAGTTGATCTCGCTCAAGATCCAGGACGAAAGAGTCTTTCATTACATCCATGGACTCACTTTAAAGTTGGTCCGCGAAGGCAAGTTCAGCGGCTTGCGTGTCGATCACGTCGATGGCCTTTACGATCCCCTTGATTACCTCACCCGACTCCGGCGCGATACGGACGATATCTATTTAACCGTAGAGAAGATCCTTGGTGCAGACGAAGATCTCCCGGCTTCCTGGCCCGTCCAAGGTACGACGGGTTACGACTATCTCAATGCGTTAAACGGGATTTTTTGCGCGCGCGAGAATCAACATAAATTTAGCCACATCTATGAGCGCTTTACCGGATTGCACACGTCAGGATGGTCCGTCGTCACGGAAAAAAAGCGGTTGATTATCGGCAAGTACATGGCGGGAGACATTGAAAACCTCGCCTACTTGTTGAAGCGCGTATCGAGCCGCGACCGGCAGGCCGCCGACGTGACACTTTACGGCCTCAAGCGGGCGTTGGTCGAAGTGCTGGCGTTTTTCCCGGTTTACCGCAGTTACGTGACAGCAACCTCGTTCAGTACCCAAGACCGGGAGCAGCTGACCCGGGCGGTAAGGGAAGCCCGTGAAGCCAATGCCGGCCTCCGTCTCGAGTTGAATTACATCGAACGCTTTCTGCTTCTCGATTTCGCCGACCAGTCCACTGCGGAAGAGAGAGCACGCTGGACAGAATTCGTCATGCGCTTCCAGCAACTGACGGGACCTCTGATGGCGAAGGGGGCGGAAGACACTGCTTTTTATGTCTATAACCGGCTGCTCTCACTGAACGAAGTGGGTGGTGAGCCCGATCGGTTTGGCCGGTCGGTCAAGGAATTTCATAATTTCAATCAACGCCGGGGCGCACAGTGGCCGCACGCCATGAACGCCAGCGCGACCCATGACACCAAACGCGGCGAAGACGCCCGCGTTAGAATCAACGTGCTTTCGGAACTCCCTGCTGAATGGGAAAAAAATCTGCGGAGCTGGAGCAGGATAAACCGCAGCAAAAAAATTATCGTACGAGGAGCCGAAGCACCGGACCGCAATGACGAATACTTCCTTTATCAGACGTTGATCGGGTCTTACCCGTCGGACAAGCCGCACGAGTCGGAGTTTGAAGAGCGCTTGACCGCCTATTTGATCAAAGCGGTCAGAGAGGCGAAGGTGCACACGGAATGGTTGCAGCCGGACACGGCGTATGAGAAAGCTTTTATCGATTTCGTTCGGCAAATTCTTGCACGCGGCGAAAGCCAACCGTTCATGGACGTATTTATTCCTTTCGCCAAAAAGATTGCCCACTGCGGAATGTTCAACTCGCTCGCGCAAGTGCTCCTTAAAATCGCTTCGCCGGGAGTGCCGGATATCTATCAGGGCACCGAGCTTTGGGATCTGAGCTTCGTCGATCCGGATAACCGCCGGCCGGTAGATTATGGCTTGCGACGGCGCTGCCTCGAAGAACTCCGAGAAAAAGAAGCAAAGGACGGGGCTGGTCTGCTTGGCGATCTGCTGTCGTCATGGCCGGACGGCCGCATCAAGCTCTACTTGATGCACAAGCTGCTCGATTTCCGCAGGGCGCACCAGGAACTCTTTGCTGAAGGCGACTATGTACCGCTTGAGGTCGGGGGAGAATCCAGTCAGGCGGTGTGCGCGTTTGCCCGGCGCCAAGGTCGGGCCTGGGCGGTGGTGATCGCGCCGCTCCTGGTTGGCAGCGCGGTTTATAATGGGACGGTGCCGCTTGGAGCCGAGTTCTGGAAGTCCGCCTCGGTGCACTTGGGTACTGAGGCGCCCACCCGATGGTTGAACATCATCACGGGCGAACATCTCGAGTCCATGGAGTCGGGGTCAAGCCACGCTCTGGCGCTGTCCCGTGTTCTTAATATTTTTCCTGTGGCCTTCCTGTATCAGGAGCAAGCTTCGCCGGTAGCGAGCCTGCGAGAGGAAAATCTCCATGCAGCCGATGTTCAACACAGCACCACCTGACGGGAGAAGCCGGGTCATCATCGAAAACGTCACGCCCGAGGTCGACGGCGGCACGTTCGCCGCGAAGCGCGTCCGCGGGGAGCGGGTGATTGTCGAAGCCGATATTTTTGCCGACGGCCATGAGGTCATTTCCGGGATGCTTCTGTTCCGCCGCGAAGCACAACAGAAGTGGAACGAAACACCGCTCAAATTCGTTGTGAACGATCGCTGGAGCGCCATTTTTTCTGTCGAGGAGATCGGTCGATATCGCTACACGCTTGCCGCTTGGATCGATCGCTTCCAGTCGTGGCGACGTGATTTGCAGAAGAAGGCCGAGGTCAATGAGCATAGCGAGCTGGATATGCTCAGCGGCGCGCTCATCATCGAATCGGCGGCCGCGCGAGCTGCCGCCAGCGATAAGAAAAAATTCACCGAGGCGATTGAGCTGCTGCGCGACAACGATAGAAGTTTATCGAGCAAGCTCGCGGCGGCGCTCGGCGATGGATTGCTCGAGCTCGTGCAACGTTATCCGGAGCGAGGCGCAGAAACGCGCTATGACAAGGAACTCAGTGTCGTCGTCGACCGCGAGAAAGCGCGCTTCAGCGCGTGGTACGAGATGTTTCCACGCTCGTCCGCGGCCAAGCCGGGCGTCCATGGGACCTTCAACGACTGTGAGCGTTTGCTTTCCTACGTCGCCGCGATGGGTTTTGATACGCTGTATTTGCCGCCCATTCATCCCATCGGTTATACGCATCGCAAAGGCAAAAATAACTCGATCGGTGCGTCAGCGGGTGATCCAGGCAGCCCGTGGGCGATCGGTTCGGCGGAGGGGGGTCATAAATCGATTCATCCGCAGCTCGGCACTGTGAAAGATTTCAGGAGCTTTGTCGCCAAGGCCGAAAGCCTCGGCCTCGAGGTCGCTCTCGATCTCGCCTATCAATGCAGCCCCGATCATCCGTACGTGCGCGAGCATCCCAAGTGGTTTCGCTGGCGGCCGGACGGCACGGTTCAGTTCGCGGAGAACCCGCCGAAAAAATATCAAGACATCTATCCACTCGATTTCGCCACCGAGGAGTGGCGCGCGCTATGGGAGGAGTTAAAAAGCATCGTTGATTTTTGGCGCGCACAAGGAATCCGCATTTTTCGCGTCGACAATCCCCACACCAAACCTTTGCCCTTTTGGCAGTGGCTGATTGAGAGCGTGAAGCAAGATGACCCAGAGATCATTTTTCTCGCCGAAGCTTTCACCCGCCCGAAGGTGATGTATCGCCTCGGTAAGCTCGGATTCACGCAATCCTACAGCTATTTTACCTGGCGCAACACCAAGGCCGAGATCACGGAATATTTTCAGGAGCTCACGCAAACCGAGGTGCGCGAATACTATCGTCCGAACCTGTGGCCGAACACGCCGGATATTTTGCCGGAGTACTTGCAGTTCGGCGGCCGTGCCGCATTTATGATCCGGTTGGTTCTGGCAGCAACGCTCAGCGGCAATTATGGGATCTACGGTCCGGCCTTCGAGTTGTTGGAAAATCGTCCACGGGAGGCGGGCAGCGAAGAGTATCTCGATTCGGAAAAGTACGAGATCAAGCACTGGAACCGGGAAAGCGCCGACAGTCTAAAAGATTTTATCACGCGGATTAACCAGATCCGCAAAGACAACGCGGCGCTGCAGTGCGATTGGAGCCTGCGGTTTCGTGAGATCGATAACGAGCAAATGATTTGTTACACCAAACACACTGACGATCTCGGCAATATTATCGTCGTGGTGGTGAATCTCGACCCGCATCATGTGCAATCGGGCTGGGTGAAAATTCCTCTGGAGCCGCTGCGCCTTGGGCCGGCCGATTCGTATCAAGCGCACGATCTGCTGACCGGTGCGCGCTTTCTTTGGCAGGGCGCAAGAAACTATGTGCAGCTCGATCCCAAGAACGGACCGGCGCATATCTTGCGTCTGCGGCGGCGCCTGCGCCGCGAGCAAGACTTCGATTATTTTATGTGAGGGCTATGCAACGCGCAAAACCAGCCAGCGAAGAGTCCGCTTTGGACGATGATCCGCTTTGGTATAAAAACGCCGTCATTTATGAGCTGCATGTCCGGGCATTTTCGGACGGCAATGCCGACGGCATCGGTGATTTCAAGGGATTGACGGAAAAACTCGATTATCTTTCCGATCTCGGCGTGACCGCGCTCTGGTTGCTGCCGTTCTATCCTTCGCCGCTAAAGGACGACGGCTACGACATTGCGAGCTATACGGAAATTCATCCCGATTACGGCACCCTCAAGGACTTCAAAATCTTTCTCTCGGAAGCGCATCAGCGCGGCATCCGGGTGATAACTGAGTTGGTCCTCAACCACACCTCGGATCAACACCCCTGGTTTAAGCGCGCGCGGCGCGCGCCCGCGGGCAGCAAGGAGCGCAATTACTACCTCTGGAGTGACAACCAGGAGCAGTACAAAGAAGCACGCATCATCTTCAAAGACTTCGAGACGTCCAACTGGGCTTGGGATCCGCTGGCCAAAGCTTACTTTTGGCACCGCTTCTACTCTCACCAGCCAGACTTGAATTTTGACAATCCGATGGTCAAAGCGGCGATCTTCGAAGCGGTGGATTTCTGGCTCGACATGGGGGTGGACGGATTGAGGCTGGACGCGGTCCCTTACTTGTTCGAGCGGGAAGGGACAAGCTGTGAGAATCTGCCGGAGACCCATCAGTTTTTGAAAGATCTGCGCCGCCATGTCGATGAGAAATATCGCAATCGCATGCTGCTCGCCGAGGCCAATCAGTGGCCCGAAGAAGCCGTCACCTATTTTGGCAACGGCGACGAATGCCATATGGCGTTTCACTTTCCGGTGATGCCGCGCATCTTCATGTCGGTGCACATGGAAGATCGTTTTCCGATTGTCGATATCCTGAACCAGACGCCGGAGATTCCCGCGAACTGCCAATGGACCCTGTTTTTACGCAATCACGACGAGCTGACCTTGGAAATGGTCACCGACGAAGATCGCGATTACATGTACAAGGTCTATGCCAGCGATCCCAAAGCTCGTCTCAACCTCGGCATCCGCCGGCGCTTGACGCCGCTGTTGGTGGGCAACCGGCGCAAAATCGAGCTGCTCAACGCCTTGCTTTTTTCTTTACCCGGCACGCCGGTGATCTACTATGGCGACGAGATCGGCATGGGCGACAACATCTATCTCGGCGATCGAAACGGTGTGCGCACGCCGATGCAATGGAGTGCGGACCGCAACGCCGGCTTCTCCCGCGCCAATCCACAGCGGCTCTATTTGCCGATTATTATCGATCCTGAGCATCACTACGAAGCGATCAACGTCGAAGCGCAGCAGCAGAACTTAAGCTCGCCACTGTGGTGGATGAAGCGCTTGATTCTGTTGCGCAAGCGATTCAATGCCTTTAGCCGCGGCACCACTGAATTTCTTTTTCCGGAAAATCGAAAAGTCCTGGTTTTTATTCGCCGGCTGCAGGATGAGATCATTTTAACCGTCGCCAATCTGTCGCGCTTTGTGCAGTGCGTGGAGATCGATCTCTCGCAATTCAAAGGTGCGGTCCCGGTCGAGCTGTTTGGCCAAACTGAATTTCCCCCCATCGGCGATCTGCCCTACTTTGTTACCCTCGGCCCCCACAGTTTCTACTGGTTCAAGGTCGAGACTGCTCCGGCCGCTGCGGCACGCAGCACGGAGGAAGCCCCAGTCGCTTCCTTGGAAGTCACCGGCGACTGGGAACAGATTTTAAAAGGCAGCGGCAAGTCGGCGTTAGAAAAGATTCTACCGGTCTATCTCAAGAATTGCCGCTGGTTCGGCGGCAAGGCACGCAGGATTCGCTCGGTGGGTCTATCCGAATCAGTGGCAGTGCCGCTCGATGCCGATGGCGCGCTTTTCACCGTGGTCGAAGTCAGCTACCGGGAGGGCGAGCCCGACTATTACTTCTTGCCGCTGACGTTTATCGTCGGCGATCGGGTTACGGAACTGACCCAGTCGTCGCCTCAGGCAGTCGTCGCACGACTGAAAGTGCGTCGAAACGGCGGCATCGTCGAGGGGGTTCTCCTGGATGCGCTCTCCGACCGAATATTTCTCAAGGCGCTACTCGAAGCAATCTTTCGGCGTCGAACTTTTCAGGGCAAGTCATCAGAAATTTCGGCGCTGCCGTCGAAATTATTGCGCAAACTGAGCGGAGCTGAAAAAGACCTGCCGGAACCGATTCCGGCCAAGAGAGAACAAAGCAATACCTCCGTCGTGTATGGCGATCGTTTCATTCTCAAGATGTTCCGGCGTTTGCAGGAAGGCGTGAACCCCGAATTGGAGATCGGCAGTTTTATCACCGAGAGAACCTCGTTCGAACATGTTCCCAAGCTCGCCGGCAGCTTTCGCTGGAGCCGCGGCAGCCGCAGCGCGACGTTGGGCGTCCTGCAAAGCTGGATCAGAAACGAAGGCGATGCCTGGAGCTATACGCTCGATCATCTGGGTGACTTTTATGAACATGGCTCGACGGTGGGCGAAACTCCGGCGAGTTTTTCGCCGCCGGCTCGACATCTCTTGGAGTTGGTCGATCGCGAGTTACCGCTGGGGGCGCGCGAGTTGATCGGGTCTTATCTGGCGTCGGCGCGCCTCTTGGGTCAACGCACCGGCGAGCTTCACGTGGCGCTGGCTTCCGATCATGATGATCCTGATTTCGCCCCCGAGCCGTTCACGCCATTTTATCGCCGCTCCGTGTATCAGAGCATGCGCACCGCAGCAGACCGAACGCTCACTTTGCTGCGCGAGCGGAGCAAAAATCTGCCCGACGAGATCCGCGGTGAGGCCGAAAAGATTTTGCCACTCAGGAGCGAGATCTTTGGCCGGTATCGGTTTGTCGTCGATCAAAAAATAAGTGCGCTGCGAATCCGTTGTCACGGTGACTATCATCTCGGCCAGGTGCTTTTTACCGGCAAAGATTTCGTCATTACTGATTTCGAGGGCGAGCCGACGCAGCCTCTCGGCGAGCGGCGCGCCAAGCGATCGCCCTTGCGCGATGTCGCGAGCATGCTGAGGTCTTTCGAATATGCGGCGCTGTCGGAACTAAGAAGCGGTGATTTTCGTCCGGAGCAACTTCCCGTCCTCAAGCCGTTGGCCCGCGGTTGGGTGTTTTGGGTATCGGTCGCTTTTCTCGAAAGCTATCTGCAAGCGAGCCGCACCGGCGGATTTGTACCGAATTACGTAGAAGAACTGAAAAACCTGTTGGATCTGTATCTGCTGGAGAAGGCCGTTTACGAATTGCGCTACGAACTGAACAATCGACCCGATTGGGTGCCCGTGCCGATCCAGGGGATCATTGAAATTTTGCACTCCCCGCGCTGAGAGGGTACCGGTGTAGGCTTCAGGATCGAGCAGACCCAATCTATCGTTTGTTTACCCTTTATCTGTTTGCTCGCGTGAAACCTTGCGCACCGACACCCTCAAGGTCTGGGGGTCGAGCTGCTGAAGCGTCAGATCTTGAGGATGCTGGACGTTTTGTTCCGTCAGCCGAAGCACTTTTCGCCCGGTCTCGGTGGCGGACAAATCGACCGTCACTTTGAGCTTACCGGGATCGAAAAAATAAAATGCTCGGCGCGGTCCGGTGAACGTGGCGTTCACTTGCGACGGCATGACTTCTTCAACGTGATATTCGGCGGGAACGTTCTGAACTTGGACGGGCAATTTGTAGGTGACTTCGACCGTGCTCGATCCGGGAATCAAGACATACCAGAGCCCCACCGCCAGAGAAAAGGTGACGAGCTTGACCACCCAGTTTTCCTTCACCAGCGCGAACGAGAACGTACGCCGCTCTGACGACGGATATTTCTCCTGTAAAAACCTGCGCAGCAGCAAGCCCAGTTCCTGAATATTGTCCACTTGACGGAGGCGTCCGTTGCGCGCGACGGAAATAGTGCCTCGTTCTTCGGAAACGGCGATGCAGAGGGCATCGCTCAGCTCGGCCAAGCCGAGGGCCGCGCTGTGGCGCGTGCCGACGTTTGCCAATTGCTGGAAATCATTGGAAAGCGGTAGGTGAGCGGCGAAGCGCGAGATCCGGTCATTTTCGATGATCGCGGCGCCGTCGTGCCCGGGCGAATGCGGGTCAAAAATACTTTTCAACAACGGTTCGCTGATTTTCCCGCCCAATTCGATGCCGCCCATAATGTGGCGGTCGATGGGATCGCGGCCCTCGACCACCACCAGCGCGCCGATTTTTTCCTTGGCCAGGTCGGCAAGGGTGCCGACCAAAATGTCCACGGCGTCCGAGCGTAGCGGCCGGGCGGCCTTGGTCGTTAGGCTCCAGACCGCAATGCGCTCAAAAATCTGGCGGAGCTCTTCCTGAAAGATGACCACAATAATGATCAAGAAAATCGCGAAAAACCCTTGGAAGAGCCAGGCGGTCAATTGCAGATCGAGATAGCGGGCAATAATATAAACGGCCGCAAGAATAAAAATTCCGCGAATGACAAACGCCGCCCGGGTTTGCCGCAGCCATGCGGTCGCCGTGTAAAGCAATACCGTCACCACCAGAATGTCGATAACATCGGCAACGCCGATGTTGAAAAATGGCGTGAACATAGCAGATTTTCTCTCGATGAAGCATTAAATCACGAAGCAGCGCCGACTAGCAATCGACGCTGATGTGCTGGAGAGGCATTATCAACGATTTGACCGTATCGGATACCAGTGCTAGCGTGGCCTCGGTAACTCGCGAGAGTAACCACTGCTTAGTGGAACCGAGGTCGTGCTCCGGC
>DATBEY010000475.1:0-5854 GCA_036558765.1 Binatia bacterium
GTCTCGCGAGCCCAAGTCCGTTTCAGATCGTCACGAATCTTGACGTGCAGGCGACCCAGCGGTTCGGTTTCGAGCTCGATCAGATCGCCGTCTTGGAACGGATTCAAACCGCGATGATTGGTTCCACAGGCGAGCACATCACCCGGCTCGAGCGGGTGAATCGAGCTGACCCACTCGATACACCGCGGAATTTTATGCGCCATGTCGCTGGTATTGTAATTTTGCATCAGCGTGCCGTTGTTCCAAAGTCGCACTTGAAGCCTGTGCGGGTCGTTTATTTCGTCGGCGGTAACCAGATAGGGGCCCATGGGACCAAAGGTGGCGCGCGACTTCATTTGGTAAAACGTGTTGCCGGCGGGCGGCAAGCCACGCGCCGAACCATCGATGAAGTTGACATAGCCGAAAACATATTCCATCGCCTGCGCTGCAGGAACTCTATCCGCGCGCTTGCCGATGACGATCGCGAGCTCGGCTTCGCCCTCGAAAATGGCGGCCGGCACGTCAGGTAAAATCATAGTGTCGTTATCGCCGATGATTGAGGTCGGTGATTTGTGGAAGGCATTGATCGGCGCCGGCTCCTTGCGAGTGCCGTCCTCCATATAGTTAACCGCCATGCAATCGATATTGATGGGACGCGGCAATGGCGGCCGAATTCGTACGCTTCGTACCGGTACGCCGTTTACGCGGGCTGCTTTTTCCAGTGTGCTGCGATAATCATGAAATCGTTCAATCAAGCCGTTGATCAGGTCGTGCGGACCGGTGTGCGGCACCTCGCGGACGAGGTGCGATACGTCGACCACGGAGTCGCCATTCAATACACCGAGTTTGAAATTATCGAAAAATAGTAGTTTCATCCTGACTCCTTTGAAATCCGGCGGCGAATTCTACCAGCGGTCGGTTCCCATCGCCCAGCGATCCAAGCTCGCGAGATACTCCCGGAACAACACCATACGCATCGCCACGGCACGGCGGGCGCGGTCCTGGAGATCGTCGGTCGTGGCGTAGCGCTTGAGAAACTCCTGCGGCGCGCTGCCGTGACCTTCCTCGTCCTCGGTAATCCTCCGGTATGGCTGCTTGATCCATTCCGGAACCTCGGGCGACTTGAGGCACATCTGAATCAAATAATTCGCCACCGTCTCGCCGGCGAGGGATAAACCGGCGACGCGCTCGCACGTGTCGTTCAAGCCCTCCATGGCGTTGAACATCGCAATTTGGGCCGGCAGAGGCTTGTAATCGAATGGCTCGCCGCCGAGATCGCGAATCCGCTTCGACAAGAGCTGTGCATGATTCATCTCCTCGTGCGCTGATTCTGCCATCGTCGCTTTGACGTCCAGCTCCGGTGTGGTTTTTAACCAGGCGCCAAAGAGATCGGCGGCTCTGAGCTCATTGAAAAGCCGGCTCTGCATTACCCGAATGCGCTGTTCGTCGGTCTGCAGCGGAATATAGCTGTAGGCCGGGGGATGAGCGTCCAACGTGCGACAAAATTCGTGCACCGGGAGCAGCAGCTCGTGTAAAAAAGTTTCCGGGTTCATGATCCATCTTCCTTTTCGCAATCTCGCGAGCGGTCAGACCCTTATAACTCTCACTACGACAACACAGCAACGTGTGCAATCAGTGCAGTAGCTGAGGTTCCGCTTCCAAGACCGTCTCTGTTCTCGGCGGCGAAGACCGAATCGGCAAAAGCAAGCTGAAAACGCTACCGACGCCAAGCTCGCTCGCCACACGAATTTCTCCGCCCAGTGCAGCCGCTAATTTTTTACACAGCCCCAGGCCCAGTCCCGTACCGCCGTACTGACGCGTCGACGAGCCGTCGAGCTGGCGGAAATCTTCGAATATAACTTTCTGATCTTCGTGTCTAATGCCGATGCCCGTATCGGCAACTGCGATCTCCAAATATTGATCGCTATCGTGTGTTCGCGTGCGAATCGAAAGTTCAATCCTGCCTTTTTCAGTGAATTTGAGCGCATTGGTCAGGAGCTGCACCAAAATCTGCTGCAGTTTTTGCCCGTCGCTTTCGATCGTTTCGACCGGCGCCTCGATGTGGATGCCGAATTCAATGGGTCGCTCGCGGATGAGTCTCTGAGTCATCATTTCAAGAGCGGCAAGAATTTCGCGGAGCTTTACGAGCTCGAATTGGGCAGAACCCGCATCTGATTCCATCCGGGAAAAATTCATTAGGTTATCCATGAGATCCGAAAGCTCTTGGCCATTATTGACCAGACGATTTAGAACATCGCGAGTGTCTGTTTTGGAGCTCGGCTCCCTTAAAATTTCCGCGAACCCGATAATCGTGCTGATCGGCGTGCGTAACTCGTGGCAAATGTTCGCCACAAAATCTTTCTTTTTCCGATCCATTTCGATCAATTTTTGATTGCTGGCTTCAACACGCCGGTAGGCTTGAAGAGACTCCTCGTATAGCCGGCCGTTTTCGAGTGAGAGCGCCAATTGTTGCACGAGGGTCGCCAACAATCGGTAATCCTCCGCACTGTATTCCCGTCCCGAACGACGTGCGCCGAAAGCGACGGCACCGCGCACCTCGCGCTCATAAACCAGCGGCATGAGCAGCTCCGCTTTCCAGCGCTCGAATAGACCCAGAACTGCAGCGCGGCTTTCTTTGTATGAGGGATGATTGGTGACCTCCGCGCGGGCCACGGCGCGGTAATCATCGGCGGGCCAGAGCTCTCGAAGGCCGCCCCTGTCGGCGATGATCTGCTTGGGAATAGTCAGAGCGGAGCCGGCCGCTACGGCCAGATGGGCTCCCGGCTGTTTGTGTTGATAGATCGCGAGGGCACTTTCGATTTCGAGAAAGCGGCTAACTCGGTCAATGAAACCTTGCGCCAAACTGGCTGCAGAGTCGAGGCTGCGCAGATAGAGACTTATTTCTTCCTGCACGGTCGCGGGGTCGTAGTCCTGACGGAAAATATAGCGATCGACGATGCCCTCGAGCCAGCGCAGCAGCGGGTTGAAGACAATGACGACGAGGATGGAAAAAAACAAAGGTACCAGCGGGTCTTTAGCGTAATCGCCGATCCACGGCGCAATGAGCAGAGCGAGGACCGCATAGATCGCCACTAACAATGTCAATAGGGCAAACCTGCTGAGCGCCAACCGCAAAGCATTGCCGAGATCGAAAAGACTATACTTCAAGAGCGCATAAGCGACCGAAATGGGAAAGAAGATCGTTGGCACGAGCGCCAGGTTATAGGGAATTTGAAAGTGATAGGAGCTCGTCAAAACCGTTGCCGCGCCGGGTATAAAAAATCCCAAGAGCGCGCCGACGAACATTACGCGCAAACGCAGACGGTCGAGCTCAGATTCGGTTCGGCGCAGAGCGTTCCCGGTAATAACGAGAAAACTGATAGCACCAATACAAATGTACAGATAACCGGCGCGAAAGTTGTGAATCCATATATCCAACGGTCCGAAAAATGTAATGCTGTTGAGCACGCCGAGCATCAGGCTGATGCCATAGACCAAGGCGATATACAGTGGACGCAAGTATGCCCCAGATGCTCCACTGCTGAGCAGCAATGCCAGATGTATCCCGGCACTCGGTGTGAGAGAGAGCGCGAAGACGCGCAATTCCTTGGGCAGCATGGATTCGGTGACAAAGTCAAAAGTGCTTTGGAACCAAACGAAGACGGTTAGCACCATAAAACACAATGGAAATGCCACGGGCGAGGAAGCACGGAACACGTACGGCGTCACACCAATGACCAAAAAGGCCGCTCCGATGAAGACATAGAGCCCGAAACTCAAGAGCCAATCACGCAAAGTAAAATTCATTGTCGGGATCGTATAGAGGATCGAGTGTCCGCCGCGGCTAACCTGGTAGTGAATCGGCGTCCCAATCGGCGCGCGGCGAGCGACTTCGTAGAGTTCAGCGCGATTGTTGAGCGGGCGGTCGTCGACCGTGACCAGCCGGTCTAAAGACTGTAAGCCGCTTCCCGTGCCGGTCCAGGACGGAATGAAGTAGGGCGCGACGGTCAGATTTTCATGGACAAAGAATCCGGGAAAGGGTCGGTTGATCCAGCGATTCGTGGAAAAGAATGATTCGCCAATCAGCAGAAACCCGAATACTCCAGTAATGACGAGCAGGAGCCATTTTTCCCAGGTGTGGTGATCCATTGCATTCTCCTTGCTGCGAGCGATTTTAAGTTTGTCGGATTTATCAAGGTAGGCTTAAGGATGTCAAGAAACAGGGGACTGGAGGGTGGCGGCGCGATTTCTCGATCCGCGCTTGCGGCAAGCACATTCAGCTTGACTGTTTTAAACAGAATCGACTAGGGTCGTGCCTACCCTAGCGCGACTGCGTTGGCCCATGACCCGTGCTCGCTCGGCAGGCTGTCAGCGTCGGCTCCGAACGACGTAATTGATCACCGCCGGTTGATCCTCACGTTGACGCTAACAGATAGATCTGTCGCAGAAGCCAAATTCAATAACTTTACGTGCACATCAAGAAATGAAAAATCAATTTACCACGCATCTTCGATTCCGGAGCCGGCACATCTGGAGCGCGATCCATAATCATCCGTTTTTGGTTGAGCTACATCATGGGACATTACCACTGGATCGGTTCACTTATTTCGTTCTGCAGGATTATGTTTATCTGCTCGACTTTGCGCAGGTTCTCTGTCAAGGCGGCGCCAAGTCGCCGAATCTCGAGATCCTCGCTTTGTTTTGTCGCCATGCGCTTGGTGCCGTTGAGGTCGAGCGTACGTTCCATGCGAGCTTCGGCAGAAGTCTCGGCTTGTCGCGTCAGCAATTAGACAAGATTCCGAAGGGTCCAATCACACAGGCGTACATCGCTCATCTACAAGCCGTCGCTCGGAGCGGCACCCTGGGCGAGCTCGTTGCCGCAGTTCTTCCTTGCTATTGGATTTATGGCGAAGTCGGTCGGCGCCTTTACAAAAATCGGCCGCTCAAGCCGAAGGTCTATGGTGAATGGATTTCTACCTACGCGTCGGCAGCGTTTTGGCGACCGGTAAGAGAACAAATTCAACTTATGAATCGACTCGGTGCGGCAGCGGGCCCGGCGGAACGAAAAACCATGCTGGCGCATTTCGTATTGAGCAGTCGATACGAATTCATGTTCTGGGAACAGGCTTATCGAATGGAGCGCTGGCCTGTTTAAGAGCAGAATCGAAGGTTCGAGAATAGCGGATGACGCAATGCGCGCTTGTGAAATGTTGTTAGTTCGGTGAATGCTTGCGCGACCGCGCCGCCGCCATATGACCCATGCCGATGGTGAGCAGACCCAGGAGCAGGTGAACGATTCGGATCACCCAATGAAATTCGCCCACCATGAGCGAAGACTGGATTAGGCCGAGGACGACCATGAGGGCGCCGACAACGATCGCAACTATGGCGATGATCCAGCTTCCGAAACGAGTGAGTGCCTGCGCAACTCCAACGATCCACAAAGCGCCGACTGCGAGGAATCCAAGCAACATGTGGAGTGAAACCAGATTGAGGGCACTGCCGGTCCAGAAAAGAAGTCCAAGGATCAACGCGAGCAGGCCAGCAAGGCTCAGGACCATTGATGCAATTCGAATCGCCATCGCCTTACTCGAGGCCCCCCTCCTTGGCGTAATCACAGCGTGGACATGAAGAGCCGATTAGAACGGGCCAGCCGCATTCGTTGCAGTTCGCCACCGGCTCGCCCAACATGCCGCGCACCATCGAACCACAGCGGCGGCCGCCGCACGGACCGGTACCGACTCCCGTGCGTCTGCTCACGTCAGCAAAAGTCTTGGCGCCGGCTTGAATCGCTTTGAGAACCGTTCCCTTGCGGATCTTGTTGCAGAGGCAGGCGGGTTTCAGATTCTCAATGACGGCCTGCGCTCTAGCTTTC
>DATBEY010000476.1:0-6456 GCA_036558765.1 Binatia bacterium
TTCCGAACAGCGAAGCACTGTCCGACCCTTTTCCATAACCAGAAAGGACATTGTTATGGCGATTGTCGACTTGGACTCCCACCTGCGTGACGGCTGGTTGCTCGACGAAATTTACCAATTGCCCGAACCATTCGCGAAATACTCGCCTCGGCGCATCGGCGATGGAAAATACTTCTATGCGCGCTTCGAGCACGATCTTTCACCGCTGGAAGATCCCGTTGCCAATGCGAACTTCAAAAAACCCGTCACACATCAGGTTTTCTACAACCCGGAAGCGAACCAGCGCGGCAACGAAGTCATGCGCTGGCAGCGCGGCGGCTATGACATGGAATATCGATTACAGGACAACGCCCGCGAAGGAATCGACTTTCAGCTGATTTTTCCCACACAGATCGAGATACCATCACAGAATCCCGGCGCTCTGGGAGCGGCGCTCGCCCGCTCGTACAATGATTGGTCGCACCGACTCGTCAGCGGCTACCGCGATCGTTTATCGCCAGTCGCTATGATCCCCGCAGGCTGTCCCGAGGAGATGCCGAACGAGCTACGACGTTGCGTTGGTGAATTGGGATGCAAGGCCGCCCATCTGGTGAGTTACACAAAGGATAAGCAGATGGACGACCCGGTTTTTTTTCCGTTTTATCAGGGCGCCGAGGAGCTCGATGTTCCACTTTTCTGCCACCCCAGCACCCTCGGAGATGTCGGGACCCTGATCAATCGCCAGAGCCATTTTTTTCCCATGCACATTTTGGGGCGGCCGCTTAACTGCGTGGCCCCGCTGGTGGCCATGGTTCTCGGTGGTATTTTCGAGAAGTTTCCCCGGCTCAAAGTCGTCTTCTTCGAAGTCACCGCCGAGTTTCTGGTTTTCTGGATGCACCGCATGGATGACGATTACGAAGTCATCAAGGATGCCGGCATGTGCCCGCAGTTGAACATGCTGCCTTCCGAGTATGTGAAGCGAAATTGCTATATCACCTGCGAAGCCGACGAAAAATGGCTGCCGCTGGCACTTGCCGAAGTCGGCGAGACTCACGTTCTCATGGCAACCGACTATCCGCATTTCGATTCGACGTTTCCAAAAACCGTAAGCGGAATTCGCGAGCGTCCGGACATTTCGCCCAAACAGAAGAAGCTGATTCTCGAGGACAACGCGTTAAATCTGATTCACATGTAAAAGAAGCGTTTCATTCACGACAAGGACGCGAATAGCACGAAGCTCGGAACTTACGGTCGGCCGATATAGATTTAAATCTGCGCTAGGACTCCCAAGTCGTCGCCCCCGAAGTTTTAATCGGGGGTCCAGTCCGAACTCGCCTGGATTCCCGCTAAAAGCATGCGGGAATGACGGAATGAGACCGCGACTTTTACTAATCCGCTCCATGTTCGTAGAAGATCGCGAAGCGCGGGAAGAATTTATAAATCGTCATCTCATTTTGTGGTAAGAACTTTCAAGGAGAGCTATCGATGATTCGCCAGCTCATCATCGCGTTATTCGTTAGCTTCTTGGTTTCATTTACCGCGATGGCGCAGGATGCCAAACTGCTCGACGCCGCGAAGAAAGAAACCGGTGCGATTATTGCCTACGGTTCCCTGGAATCGAACACCGTAGAGCCGATTATTGACGCCTTCAGGCAGCGGACTGGATTGACCGTGGAATACTGGCGTGCTTCGGCGACCAAGGTGATGGACCGCGCCCTTGCCGAGCTGCGCGCCGGAAAATCTGTTTTCGACGTCATGGTCAACAACAGCGGCGCCATTCACGTCATGAAAAAAGAAGGACTCTTCGCCAAATATCTTTCGCCCGCCGCGAAAGCGTTTCCAAAGGAAGTCGTTGATCCTGAGGTCGGCCCGATTTACCGCAACACGCCGGTTGGGATCGTTTACAATAAGAGCTCCGTGAGCGCTGCCGACGTACCGAGATCGCTCGAAGATCTGCTCAATCCGAAATACAAGGGTAAATTCGTGATGCCGGATCCGACGCAGCACACGACCACGCTGCAATGGCTCGCGAGCTTGTACAAAATCATGGGCAAGGAAAAAGCCCAGCGTTTTATTCAGGATCTCGGCGCCAGCAAACCGTTCATGGTGGAATCCTTCGCGCCAGCCGCCGAGCGCGTATCCACCGGGGAAACACCGATCGCAATCAGCCTGATCCGTTATACTGTCACGTACGGAGACAAGGGCGCGCCGGTCGACTATGTGCGCCTTGGCAAGATGCTGAGCACCGGTCAATACCTTTGCCCTCAGCCGAAAGCCTAACCACCCCAATGGCGCCAAGGCCTTTATAGATTTTTTTCTCGGCGACGAGAGCATGCGCATCCTGGCCAAGATGGGCGAGTTCGTAAACCGCAAAGGGATTTATCCGCCGCTACCGGACGCTGACAAAATTCAAGCCGTGGAAATGGATGACTTCGATGCCAAAGAGTTCAAAGAAAAAACTCAAGAGCTTCAAAAAATATTCCTGAAATGAGAGGGCATTATGGCACGACGAGAATATCTTAACCCCGATCCCCGCCAGCGTGAGCGCGCCTACTCGCCTGCCGTAAAAGTAACCGGTGGCACAACGATCTATATGGCGGGACAGACCGGTTACCAGGACGAACGAGGAGAAACGCACCCGGGCGACTTCGATGGCCAAGTGCGGGTGGCGTTCGAACGGATGCGCAAAACACTCGAGACCGCCGGTGGCAAGCTGGAGGACATTGTGACCATGACGGTGTTCATCACCGACATGGGCAACGGTACCCGTTTTACCCAGCTACGAAAAGGATTTTTTCCAGAGAACCGCTATCCCGCGAGCGCGTTGATCGGCATCAAAGAACTGGCGCGGCCGGAGATGATGCTCGATATTCAAGCGATTGCGGTCGTGGATTGAGGGACACGTGCATTCATTGTGTCATTTCGACCAGAGGGAGAAATCTGTTTCAGGTCGTCACTTCGTTTGACAACCCTAAATAATCGACAATTTACTGGAGGTCACCATGCAATCACCATTCAAAGTCACCGGTATCGATCACGTGGTTTTTCATGTCAAAGACCTGGACCGTGCCAAGAAGTTCTATATCGATTTTCTTGGCATGGCGATCGATCACGAAAGCTCTTGGCAGTGCTTTCTCCACTGTGGCAGCCAAGGTATCGCTCTCTTCGAGGTGGAAGATGGCGACGACGTTCACGGCGGCAGCGAAGTGAACCACATGGCGCTGCGCCTGGCGGCCGGTGATTATGAAAAAGTCAAAGCGACGCTCGAAAACGCTGGCATCAAAGTCCACGGCCGAAAAAACGACCCGCACTGCGTTTATTTCAGCGATCCTGACGGCCATCACCTCCAGTTACTAATGCCGCACGAGTGAGACTCTCAATTATTGCCGCACCGAGCCGCCTTTCATAAAGGGGCTTTCTGCATCTGGTCCCTCGATTGCTGAGAGCGACTGAATTGCATGTCGCTGGACCGTCATCCCGGAACGGCGGCCAAAGCTCTTTCACACCCGAAAGCTACTGCTAGATAATGCGTCAGTTCGATCCCATCACCGTCGCGCTCACCGGCCAGCTTTTTTTTATTCTGGTCGTCGCCGCGGTTCTGGCGCTGATTACGTCGTACTTGCTGCTTCGCCTTTACCGGCGCGCGGTGATCAAGTCCATGCGCCGCGTCGGCAGCAGTGAACTTCTCGAGACGAAAGGATATTTGCCCCCGCAACCGGAGCACAAGCCGCATGATGCTCCGCTCAATTTTAATTTTGCCGTCCGCGCTGCCTCCAACGCCAACCGTGCGGCTACAGCGCTTTATCGAAGCGCCATTCGCCGCCGCTGGCTCGCGGCTTTCGTCCACGTGATCGCCGGCTGCTGTTTTGCTGCCGTGATGACCGCTGCATTTTTGTTGGCCGGCAAGCTTGCCTTCTCTCCTTTTCGCTTCCTGTACATAACATGGGCGAACGCCTGGCCCATTCTCATTGCCATTGATCTTGCGGTGGGCTTTCGGCGCGGCAAATGGATCGGTTTCGTCATATATTTCCTGGTTGGTGGCGTTCTTGGATCGATTTCGCTCGCCAAAAGCCCAAACCTGAAACTTGCGGAGTTGTTATATTTCTGGCTGGACGTTAATGCGCCACCGACTATTCTGCTGCTGATCTTTTTGAATCGCCGGATTCGTGCCGTAGGCCCGCTCGTTTTGGTGTTTATGATCCTTGGCGTAACCGGCGCCAGCCTCTTTGTCACGCTCATCGGCAACAATTTCAAATTGCTTAAAGTAATCAGTGATTTCACCTATTCAATCCGCCTGAGCCCGACCGGAACAATGATCGCGCTCCATTCAATCGGATTCGCGGTCTTCGCGATTTTCGGTTGGCTGATACTCGGATCCCTGCGCCGGCTTTATGAGAAAAAATATCTGAGCGAGCATTCGATCACAGTGGATGCCGTGTGGTTGCTCTTCGGCATCGCGAATTCCATCGGTCTCGTATTCGAAGGTCGTCTATGGATTTTCAGCGGTATTGCCGCATTTATCGTCTACAAAGTCGTCGGAGCGGGATTATTTCACCTGTTCCGAGTCCAGCGGCGAGCAAAGATAAACAGCCCGCGATTGCTTTTTCTCCGCGTGTTCGCTCTCGGCAGACGCAGCGCAAACATTTTCGACGCCGTCGGCAGATTCTGGCGCGCCGTCGGCAGCATGCAAATGATCGCCGGACCGGATCTGGCGACTGCCGCCGTCGAACCCCACGAGTTCTTGGATTTCTTGAGCCGGAAACTCGACCGCCGCTTCATCGACTCCGGGCGCACGCTTGATTTGCGTATGGATCAACTGGATCTCCAGCCGGACGGAGATGGCCAATTTCGCGTGACGGAATTTTTCTGTCACGAGGATACCTGGAAGCTGACCTTGGCGCGGCTCGCCGACGATAGCGATGCAGTGCTTATGGATCTGCGCGCTTTCTCGCAGAGCAACGCGGGCTGCATTTTCGAGATCAGCGAGCTCTTCAACCTCGTGCCGCTTCAGCGCCTCGTGTTTATCCTCGACGAGAGCACGGATCAGAAATTTATGCGTGAAACGATGTTGGAGGCATGGAAAAACCTGAGAGACCGTTCGCCAAATCGTCGGATGCCTGCCGGCGAGATTTGCCTTATAGAGCTTACTCGCGGTAGCGCTATGAAAAACCTGTTCTTTGCGATTTGTGCCGCCGCCGCGCAAGAGCGTAAGGGATGAGTGGACACATGTCACCTGATGTCGAACACCCTTAGGTTGAATCGTGTACATGCCACAAGATGTCGAACAGGTGTAGTTTCATGTTTGATGGTCATCACGGAATCTCCTTTTGGGGAATTGATAAGGGACGATGGTCACGATTGGTTGCCATGTTGGTTCGCGGCGGCGCAGTGCATGGAAACGAATTTGGTCTGCAGTAAGGTCCACGTGGGCGCGAACCAAACGATGAGGCCAAGAACTGTCTACGACAAAGGAGTGTCCGAGTAGGCTGACACGGCCATGGGCATCAGTTCTGCGCAAATAGATGACAGAGCCGTTGGGCCGCGCTTGGAGATCAAACTTCCAAGTGGAGGGAAACAAGCGCCGGGGTGGGGCGGATTCGATGCGCAGTCGGGCACGCTGGCGGTAGGCGGCAACGTATCTAGCGGACTGGGATTGTAGGGCGCCGAGAGATTCGAAATGAAAGCGCTGCCAGATCTTAGCTTGCCAGCGAGCGTTGAGACTTTCGACAGCGGCTTGAAAACCGGTTTCTCTTGGGGGAGCAAACACTGCGGTGACGCCCAAGCTCAAACACAGACGAATGACCCTTCCCAAAGTGTCACGGAACTGGTGAGCGCCTTGGAACCGCGTGTCGTTGTCGAATTGGGCATAGGCTGGCAAGCCAAAAACTTTCCAGTGTTCGATCATCGCCTGGACTGTCGTACGGGCAAAGATAGTGCGATCGGGCCAAGATCCAATCAGACCTCCGTGCAGCGATATGGCGTTGAGGACTTCGACGTTGATTCCACCTTCGATGACCAAGCCTTCGATCACATCGAAGCTATCGAGTTCACCGCTACGCTTTGCCACCTCAGGCAAATACCAAGCGGCTGGAGGTGGTGGATGACGGCGTCGATGCCTACCATCCAGAGCCCCACGTCGCTCCAGGATGCGCCCAATGGTTCGTATGGCAGGGATCTCCCTCTTACCTCTGGCAACCAAGTCTCGCTGGATTGCCTCAGCCCCGTATTCACCCAAAATGCTTCTGTCCTTGAGTTCAGTGCGGATCCTAATCACCAAGTTTTCAATGCTTCGCTTGGTGCGTTGAATACGATCAGGCCGCTGCGAGCGATCCTGCCAGTCGACTCTGCTCAGTCTTTTCCCCTCAGCTCGCTCAGTCCAGTAATGGACCGTGGAAAGGCTAACATGAAACCGACGAGCGACCGTTCGCAGCGATTCACCTTGACGCACGGCTCTTACCATCGCCTTGCGTCTCTCAA
>DATBEY010000477.1:0-5101 GCA_036558765.1 Binatia bacterium
TTGCAAACGTGGTTGCCGCCTTCGAGCAGCAGCCACTCCTTGGGGCCGGAGGCCTCATCATAAGTACGCTTCGCTTGCTCCACCGGCACGAAATCTTTGGTGCCGTGGACGACGAGCAGCGGACAGCGAATCTTCGGCGCCAATCCTTCGAGCGTGCAGCGGCTGTGCAGCTCGACGAGCTTCTGTTTGTCGTAAACCTTCCAGATGTGCGCGACACGGGCGAACTCGAATGGATCTTCGAGACGATTGAGCACACGGGTGCGATCGTACATGCCGCCGGCGAAGGCGCAGGCTTTGATGCGCGTATCGCAAGCCGCCGAACGCGGTGCGAGATATCCGCCCATACTCGGGCCAAACACTCCAATCCGACCGGCATCGACGGCGGAGAGCTTTTCGAGATAATCAATCACCGCAGAAGTCGCGCGCTCGAACTCGACGATCAGTCCGCCTTGAAACCAAGTCTCTCCTTGCCCTGGACCATCGAATGTGAAAGTCGCCATCCCTCGGCGCAGAAAGCCGTCTTCCATCGTCCGTGCTTCTTCTTTAGTCGATTCCAAGCCGGAGATCGTGATTACCACGGGCGGCTTGGTGATTCTTGCGGGAACGCGCAGATAAGACGCCATACGAAAACTGTCAAACGGCACTTCGTGGCGCACCGCCGGGGGATTCAGATACGGAGCGGCTTTCGCATAGCATTCCACGCGCTTTTTCGCCGCGGGAATGTATTCGTCAAGGTTCTGCGGCGAATTGTTGCAGCCGAAATGATAGGCCATCGACGCCATGAGGTAGGCTTCGCTGGCGCTTTCTCGATTGCCGGCGGCTTCTGCTTTGCGCGCAAACTCTTCGTGTCCCGCGGCAGTCACGCACCATTCGCGGCACCAGTCGTCCCACGTACGGATGCGCTCGCCGGTGGTCATGAGGTCGTTGTAATCGATTCCCTGCACGATCATCCGGGGCGCCCAGGTTTTCAGAACGTGATCAACGGTCGGATCGGGATGTTTGGCGAGCATAGCAATTCTCCTTGTCAGACGATCGTCAGGTCCCACGGATAACCGTCAACGCATTCCGGTTCTCCTTCAGTGATAATGAAAGTGTGACCGAAAAAGATTCCAAACATGCCGTCGGCGGTGACCGCGTTAGGCTCGATCACGAGCACCATGCCGGGCTGGAGCACTTGCTCGTATTCTTCGGCTTGAACATGATCGGTGAAGATGTGCGGCTCAGAGCTGACGAAATCGATGCCATGAACGTGAATCGGCCGAGATTGTACGCCTTTCTCGCGGTAAAAGCGCGCGGCGTCAACCAACTCATTCAGGTGATGTCCGGCGCGCGCGACGGAAACCATTTTTTCGAAACCGGGCAGCACGATGTCGTCGAAAAAGCGAAGTATCTCTGTTGGCGGGTCGCCGATGCAAATTGGCGAGCCGATCTGTGCGCTGTAGCCGCGATAGCCGGCGGCAAGCTCCATAGTGACGATGTCACCATGGTTGAGCACCCGGCCCGACGGACGCGGATTGCCGAAGATCATCGAAGGATTTTTCATCGGCGTGGAACCAATGATCGCGAAATCGACGTCACCGCCGCCTTCGAGAATCGCACTTGCGGCCGCGGCCTTGAGCTGGTATTCCGTTACGCCCGGTTTGCAGCGCGCCGCCAACGCTTCCATTGCGACTTCGCACAGCTTGCCCGCTTTGCGAATGCACCCGAGCTCTTCAGCGCTTTTCTTATAGACCAGCTCGTGCATGAATCCTGTTTCAAAACTGAAACCGGCATTGGGCAGCGCTTCTCGCAATGCGTTGTACTGATTAACCGGCAGGTGATCGTGAAAGCGCGGATCGACTTCCAAGATGCCGATCTTGCCGCGCTCAAGACCGAGCTCTTTGATGCGCTCGATCATCACTTCGGCGAAGCGGCCGCCGCGCGACTGGCGCACGTCTTTGATGGCGCTTTCCCGGCGCGTCGCTTCGATGTGTGTGCCGCCCATGGAGTAGATCAGCGTAAGCTCGCCTTCGAGAGGAAAAACGACGTAGTTGGCCATCGCATGCCACTCCCAGTGGCCCGAAAGCCAAAGCATGCCGCCGCCGAAGCTCCAGTGATTGGGCCCGCCGGGAACGATCACGCAGTCCAAACCGCGCTCACGCATCTTCGATCGAAGCGCCTGGTAGCGCCGCTCATATTCGGTGGCGGAAAACTTTTCGTAGACAGCGTCGCGATAGTAGGGCGAGTCCGCCATGTTGTTGAACACGCGCCAATCGTCGAGACGATCTTTGATTTCGCTGAATCGATATTGAGGCATATTAGTAGCGCTGCCTTTCAGTTACTGAGGACTGAGGCATGAGCGAAAACTCAGTCCTCTAATCCGCGCAGCCTTGGATCTTCGTCGACCCGCCTGCGGCTTTGAGCGCTTCCTCACCCAGTTTGATATCGACGATTCGATCGTAATTCGGCTTCTTCTCCGCAGGGATGTCGCCGTTTTCGATGGCATTTTCAACGGACCACTCCGTGCGATCTTTAGAGAAACCGGTGTTGACGCTCCAGACGCAATTCTTGACGAGGTTGTCATAAGCAAAGCTCACCGCATCCTGAGGCTTTTTGGTCGCCTTGACCATGATGGGAATGACTTTTTCTTTTTGTGTGTAAATCAGCCGGTTAGTTTCGATCAAAGCAGTCACGGTATCACGTACCAGCGTCCGCTCTCGCGCAAGTTGGCTGTCGCCCGCGCCATAGGCGTTGAAAAAATACTTCGGCATCAGGTCGACGAGTTGGACCAATACGTGGACACCGGGCTTTTCTTTTTGGGCCAGAAAAACGTCTTCGGGATGAAGCGCTACGCCATTCAATTGACCGGCAACCAATCCCGGCAGGCGACCCGCCGTGCCCTGGGAGATGAATTGTACGTCTTCGACCTTGAGTCCGGCCGTTTTCAGTACTTCACGTCCCATGATCCAATTGAAGCTGCCCACTCCGCCGCCGGCTGCGCTGAGACGCTTGCCCTTCAAATCGGCGGCGGTCTTAACATCTTCACTGACGACGTAAGCCTGTGGGAGGCGCGGCGCCATGCCCCAAATCTGCTTTGCGGTCATTCCCTGAGCGATGGCCGTGGCGTTCATCGATGCCATGGCTCCGCCTTTGGCGACAGCGACGAGGTTGGTGGCGGACAAGCCGCCTTCGAACTCAATAATTTCAGCTTCGATGCAATGGTTTGCAAAAATACCGAGGTCGCGCGCGACGTAGACGGGAGTATGAACAACGTTGGGCGGCGCCACCGAAACGCCGAGCTTCACCTTACGCATTTCCTTGCAGGGTTGTTTTGTCTGGGCCGCTGCCGTTCGCACAAAAAATGCGGGGATCGAAAGGAATAGCGCTGCGAAAACTATGAAGCGCTTCAAGTCGCTGGGAAATAAGCTGCTCATCTTTGCCTCCGTTCCTATTCAATCTCTATCCGAATAATGCATCCAAGGTGTAACCCACCGCTCGATTACGCGCAGCAAGCCGGTCAGAGTGATCCCCAAAACACCCAACGTGACGACCGGCACAAACATGGCATCGGTTCGATAGATACTTGCATAACGAGAAATGAGGTAGCCGATGCCCGTGATCGCCGTATAGAGATCGGCCAGCACCATCCCGATCAGACCGCGGCCGATGGACAACCGGAGCCCGGCGACGATGAAAGGCAGCGCGGCGGGTAAAATAATGTTGGACCAGAGCTGGCGCTCGCTGCAGCGAAACGCGCGCCCGACCTCGAGCAAGCGTGTATCGACATTTTTGACGCCTTGATAGGTATTAATGACCATCGGGAAGAACGTGAATAAAAAAACCACGGCAATCTTTGCCGAGGTTTCGAAGCCGATCCAGAGTACCAGGACGGGCACCAACGCCACCGACGGAATCGAGTAAAGCGCCGTGATGTAAGTGTCGAGCGCGATGTCGATCACCCAATAGCGCGCCATGATCACACCCAAGGCGATGCCGAAGACGACGGCAAGAGCCAGTCCAGCGCCAAGCACGATCAAGCTTTGTGAGAGGTACTGCCACAGCTCGCCGCTGCCGATCATCTTGATTGCCGCCGCGCCGACCGCCGTTGGGTAGGTGAAGAGAACCGGGTTCACTTGACGCCCGAAGTATTCCCAGCCGCCGAGCACAATGACAAGCGAAACGATGCGAATCCCGAGATTGGTTGCCATCCACCTTCGCTGCTGCGCTTTTGCCCGGTCCCGCGCGGCTTGCTGTTCGGCGCTGATATCGGAATCCGTCGAATATGGGGAGTTGGGTTGTACTCTGCCTTCAGCTTGAGTGACGCTCATAGGCTCCCTCGATAACTGTGGGTCTGAGCTCATTCCAAATATGATTGCGTAGCTCACCGTAATGCGGATGAGAGCGCACGGCGGCTGGATCGCGTGGGCGTTTGAAATCGATCGGCAGGATTTCCTTGACGCGGCCGGGCCGGGTCGTCATTACCGCAATGCGATCGCCGAGCACGATGGCTTCATCGATGGAGTGGGTAATGAAGAGCATGGTTCGGCGCTCGCTATCGTGTAGCTGGAGCAGTTCTTCCTGCAGCACTTCGCGCGTTTGCGCATCCACGGAAGCAAAGGGCTCGTCCATCAATAGAATGTCCGGGTTGATCGCGAGCGCCCGCGCCAAGCCGACTCTCTGCTGCATGCCTCCGCTCAGTTGGTAAGGGTATTGAGCTTCGAAGTTTTCCAGCCCGACGAGCTTGGTGTAACGGTCAGTTCTTTCCTTGATGAGTTGGCGCGACGCGCCCGCCATTTGCAGCCCGAAGGCGACATTCTCCGCGACGCTTTTCCATGGGAGCAGACCAAAGTGTTGGAAGACGATCGCGACGCCTTCGCGCGGCTGATCGACGGCTTGCCCGTCGATTAGAACTTTGCCGGAACTCGGCGCCAACAGGCCGCCGATACAGCGCAGCAGCGTCGTCTTGCCGCAACCGGACGGCCCTACGACGCAAAGAACTTCTTTGCTTCTTATTTCCAGATCGATATTGCGGAAGGCAACGACCGATCCTTCGAGGAAAAGTTTACTGGCGTGATCGACGATGATCTTTACGCCGTCAGGCATAGCAGGAGGTTAACGCTTT
>DATBEY010000478.1:0-11945 GCA_036558765.1 Binatia bacterium
TATGGCTACTTCGCGCAGGTCGCACGCATGCGGCGTACGGCGCGAAGCAAAGACGAACAGGTAAGACTGCAGCAAAAGGCCGCGACGGAAATTCGTCGGCAGCGGGAACGGCTGGAAGTGCTTCATGAAGTGAACCGATCCGTGACGTCGACGATCGATAAAACCCAGATCCTCGAATCATTCCTGGACTCGGCTTTGATCCATTTGCCCTATGCCGCGGCCTGCATTCGGGTCAGAAATTCTGCCAACCAAAAGCTCGAGACCGCCGCCGCACGTGGTTTGAAAGTCAGTGCGCTGGAACATGCAAAGGAGTTGGTGCGCTTGATCGATGCTGTGGCGCAATCGGGAGGTACTCTTACCATTCGTAACGTATTCAGCGATGCGCAAATTAAGCATCGTGAGTTTTTTGAGAATGAAGGTCTGGTGTCGCTCGTCGCTCTACCGCTTGCGGCGAACGGGGAGATGCTCGGCTGTTCCGTGTGGCTGACCCGAAACGAGCATGACTTCAATCAGGAAGAGGTCGATTTTTTGTCAACGCTGGTCGGCCAGGCAGCGGTCGCTGTCCAACATTCAGAACTTTATGATCAAAGCCGGCGACAAACCGATGAGCTTCGCAGCGCCCATCAGGTAAAAGACGAATTTTTAAAGGTCATTTCGACCCAGCTCAAAACGCCGTTAAACGTGATCACCGGTTATTCCGATATGTTTTTGCAGGGTGTGCTGGGAGAGATGACGCCGATCCAGGAAAAGGCGATCGAGACTATCGGACGTCAATCCAAAGAGTTACATCGCTTGATCAATACGGTTTTGCAACTGAGCAATGTGGAAGCCGAAAAGCTTCATGTTGAGCTGCACGAATTTAGCTTGTGGGAATTTTTCTCCGAGCTGCGATCGTTCTACGATGGTGGGGTCGCCAAAGAGGTGCAGTTAGTATGGAGTTATCCTGCGGATTTGCCATCCGTGACATGCGACCGGGCGAAGCTTAGCCGGATCTTGGAAAATCTCATTGATAACGCGATTAAGTTTACTGAGCGGGGAACTATCGGAATCGTCGCACGGTACCTGCAGCGAGAAAAAATGCTCCAGGTCAAAGTGCTTGATACCGGCGAAGGAATTCCGCAGGAGCAGATTCCGAAAATTTTCGAGCGCTTTCAGCAGTTGTCCGGTGGCGGCGCGACTTTGCACGGCGGCGTTGGTCTGGGACTCTATCTTGTGAAGAAATACGTGGACGTTCTCGGCGGACAAATTCAGGTGAACAGTCGTATGGGCGAAAGTTCAAGCTTCACTCTGCTGATCCCAGCGCCGCTTGACACCCGAACAGCGCCGCATCAACCCATCCTGCTGGCTACGGCGAGCGCGCCCTCTGGCGCGGACGCGCACTAGACGCACGGTCAGTCGGACAATCTAAGATTGAGATTAGTGTGGGGTATCGAGGAGAGCGCGGTTATCGCGCTTTAAATACATACGAACCCAGAGATCGTATAAGTTGTCCGGGCGGAACACGTCTATTTCTTTGCGGCCATTGGATGTCTCAACGACCACGCTTATCGATAACTCCTGCCACGCGATTCCCAGCAGCCGCTCGCCTCTTTCGCTGACAAGATCTCCGACCGTGCGCAGCAACTGAGATAGGCGATGGCCATCCGTGTTGCCGCTTTGCTGCTGGCGGCGCGCGCGCTGCTCGCGTTCGATTCGATCGAGCTCCTGCACAGAGTAACGGAGTCTTTTCCCGGGCTCAGATTGCGAGCGATCGTCTCGTTCCTCGTGACCGGCCGGTCGGGCTGGCATTTTGTTTCGCCACAATTTCTGCAATCGATTTTTGCTGATGCGGAAAACCGGATTGCTATCCCTCTCATTGTCCGCGCGCACCCACACAAGGTAGGCGTCGCCGACGTACTCCAGGTTGAAAGTAGAGAGATGGAGATTTTCCAAATCTTGGCCGATGGCGCGCAAATGGCGGGCGTAATCGGCAGGGCTAATTTTAGTATCCATCGTATCGCTGCGGCTCTGACCTTCCCCGATAAGCGTCGCTGATTCCTGTATGCTAACAATCAAGCGGAGCTTCGGTCGCCGCAAACGCCGCTTCGCGGCTCCATTACCGCGGACGATTGTATGCACAGGAAGCTTATAGTTGCAATTGAGACAGAAATTGGTCAGGAAAGCCGCTCCGCCGTGCGGGAAGGATTTCCCAACCGCAAAGCCGATAAAGTAATGGCAATTTGGACATTGGCGGGCGCGGTATTTGGACACCATCGGTAGCTCGATGGGCGAGCTTTTAAGTGGAACCACGACAAAAGTCAAGCAAACTCGAAGCGTTTTATGTCAACTTAGGAAGTCTTAGGGGATGGATCTATTTCCCAAATCTTTTTGTCAAATCTTGTCACTTCCTGGAATCAAACGGCTAAGTCGCGGGACATCAACGTTATACTTTCAGCTGCTGGCTTCCGGAATGCACCAGTCCAAATCGCAAAAATGACTGAAGGATAAAGGCACACTGATGCGCTAATTCTGGGGAGCTGTCGGAAAAATGAGCGACTTGATCACGACCGGCACGGCACCGGAAGACGGAATTAGCGCGCCGATGTCAATATAGTCGAAATCGCTGAGGGCGATGCCGTCAATGGAAATGATGGGCACCTCCAACTGCAATTCTTCTCGGAAGTGAAGTCCGACGATGCCACCAATGTCGCCGTCGTTGACCAAAACCAACGGATGACCTTTGGCAAAAATTTCCTTTAACCCCTCCGCAATGCCGCTGGAGAAAGCCTGTAAGCGGAAAAATGTCGCGGAGCCGTCCCAGTGAAAGGCTACGGCAACGGCCTGGCGACCGTGCAACAGATCCAACCGCCGCAGCGCGTTATTAAGCGCGGCACCTACCGCTTCTTTCGTGAAATCGTCCTCGGTCAGCGGAAATTCCGGGGCAATAACGGCGACATTGCGCACGGGCACAGCGTTTTCCGGCGTAATGAAAATGGTGTTGCCGCTCACCTGAACCGTGTATTGCGATGCGCCGATAACGGTCGCGCGAATACGAGCGTTGGGCTCCATCACGAGCAATCCCAAGCTGCCGGCGCGCCGGTGCACTTCCTCGGCAATCAATGGCCCGAGATCACCGAAGCTGCTTTTGGCGCGGTTATAGATAAATTCGGAGACGCCGCCGGAAAACATCACGCAATCGATCTCACCTTGATAGGACAACGGCGGCAGTCGCAGGAGGCTCGCGGTATCTTCAGTCATGGATTGCGGTTTTAGCAGCGCGAACAATTTGTCGACCATTTCAGACACCATTTTTCGCAAACTAACTTCGGGAATTTTTTCGCCGAGCGCCACGGAAAATCCTGCCCAAGCGGCATGCTTGCGGCCGGCTTCTTCGATGCGTACGACGGTGCCGTCCTGGTCGAACGCGAGCAAGCGTGCGCCAATATCCATTGCGGAGACTTCTTGGACTTTGCCGTTGTCGCAAATGGCGAACTTACTGGTGCCGCCGCCGATATCGATGTTCAAAACCACGCCGCCCATTTTCGCAGAGTGGGCTACTGCGCCGGAGCCGTGCGCGGCCATGGTCGCTTCCAGACCGTCACCGGCACTGACGGCGACGAATTTTCCAGCTTCTTCAGCGAACAATTCCGCGATCGCGCGAGCATTGCGGCGGCGGACCGCCACCCCTGTGAGAATCAAAGCGCCCGTGTCCACTTGATCTCGGCTGATTTTGGCCTTTTTGTACTGCTGGTTAATGAAAGATTCGAGAGCATCGACGTCGATCCGAGTGTCGTCGACGTAGGGCGTCAGGAGAATGTCCGACTCGTTTAACACGTCGCGCTTAGTGACGCGATAACGCGAACCTTCGAGGGTCAATTCGAGCCGGGAAAAAACCAAGTGCGAAGTAGAGGAGCCGATGTCGACGCCCACGCTGGTGAGCTGGAGATTTTCCTCTTCCTGCATGTGGCGGTTGGCGCTCGAAAACGAGCCTCTCGGTACAGTGGCCATGAAACTCCTTCGGGTATGAGACTGTTGGGCATCCAGAGTCTAGCGTCTGGCGTTGAGCCAAACTCCAAACTCTGGACGCGAGACTGCAGACGATTTTTAGCTAACTAAACTAGTAGGAGTGCGTGTAGAGTTCCGGCTCCATGCGCGACTGCCCGCCGACCTTGGCAAGAGTTTCTTCGAATTCCTTGCGCAGGAACGGATCTTCTTCATTGTATGGGATCGCCGTGCCGCCATCCTTCATATCGATCGCGCCGTAATCGATCGCCCTCTCGCCGGGTCTACCCCGATCGCGTCCCGGCGCATTGGGGCCGAACCAGGCGGTCAGGCGGAGCGGCTCCTTGCTCGCACCGAAATGAGCGTGAAACCAGTTGCCGCTCATCGGGGCCGCGCTGACCATACCGACCGGTTCGTAGTCCTGGCGACGAATTTCTTCTGTCGTGCCCTTTTCCCAAGGGTGCGTGCCGAGCTTTGCCGGCCAGGTATAGGTATATCCTTTGCCGCTGAGGCAGATGAGCACTGCCGCCGATCCATGGGCGTGAGCCTTCGAGTATCGGCCGGTTTCGTGCTGGCCGATCCAAAAATAAAATTGCTGACCGGCCATGTGCGGTTCGATGCGACGATATCCCGGCGAGCGACGATTATCGAGGGGCAGCTCGCAGGACATGACATCGGGGATGATATTGGTCTGGCGCATGGCCAGGCCACGCAACGGGTCCGGCGTGACATCCTCTTTGTATTTGTAATAATCGTCGCGCGGATCGAAGCGATCTTTGAAATGGTACGGGCAATTAAAGATAAAATCTTCGTTACCGAAGTTGTTCATGATATTGGGTGCCGTGGTGCCCGCCAGTAGCAGCGCCGGGCTCGAGGTCGCATTGACGATCCGATGCGTCGCGTTCAGCGGGATCGCGAAGATGGAACCCTTCTGCCATTCGAAGGTAAGCTTCTTAGGATTGCCATCGACCCACACTTCGGTGGTGCCGCGTCCCTCGACCACTAAGAACTGCTCTTCGTAGAGATGTTTCTCGGCGTTGAGGGCTCCCGCACCCGGAACTTCAACGACGTAGCTACCCCATAAGCCTTCGGTGCCAAGGAGCTGAATGAAAGTGCCTTTGCCCCCGGTGCGCTTCCAAGGCTTGAGTGGGAGATCCTGCACTCGGCGCACGCCGATGTCGCGATAAACAGGAATATTCTGCGCCTCCATGAAGTTGTCATAGGGAGTGTTTGGCCGGACAAATTTTCCGTAGCCGGCGCGGGTTTTTTTGTCTGACGGTTCTTTGAACGATTGCTCAGCAGGATGATCCATGAAAGCCTCCTTACGCTCTTATCAAATCTTGGAATCTGCAGGCGTGGAATCGCGATGCTTAGCTCAAGCCCGGCGGATTTGAATCAATTATTATCGATTGGCTAAACGGGAGTCAAACGAGGCGCGATTCGGTATTTGGGCCTGCACGGATCGTCTGCCTGGCGATCTTTCGCCACGGTACACGCAGATAAACGCTACGCCAACGTGCCGTTCGTGAACGTCAGGCGGCGGTAAACTTTCCGGGCAGAATCGACGTCCTTTTTGCAGTATTCGATGATTTCGGCGAGCTTTCCGGCTCGATAGTACGGATAAACTTTCGCTCCGTCGAGGCTTTCCTTCGGGGATGGGATGCCAAGCGCTTTTGAGAGCGCGTCGAGGCTGACATGCTCCCGACCCCACTTGCTCCATTCCTGCATAGTGTCGTAAACCGGCGCGTTCCGAAACCGGGCGAACGGAATATCTCTTGACGGTTTAATTTGGTGAATAACCGAACGCTGGTAAATGAAACGCAGGTCGAAATCGAGGATGTTATGGCCGACGAATAGATTGCAGTCTTCCGCAAGCGTCCAGAATCCCCTGATGATTTCCCGCTCATCGCCGTCGAGAACTTCGATGGCGGGGTGCACTGCGGGTTCCATGGCGTAGCACAGACAAAGAATTTTTGCCGTGGTCGCCGAGAGACTCAACTTCTTGATCAAATCGCCTTCGTTCAGCTGCAACTGGGGCTCGAGAAGCCCGTGTTCAAGCAACGCCTGATCGGTGGGCACGGTTTCGATGTCGAGAAAGATGACCTTCATAGAAAGAGTGTCAGAAAAGCCATAGCTCCTGATTTCTCTCCGGCTTGGCGAGTTCGACGGCTTTACCGAGCCGCAAAAAAATCACTTTGAATCCCGCGGGCGAACGGCCGAGGCTTTGCTCCACAGCTTGCAAATAAATTTGCGCTTGCGGCCGATAACGCTCGGCGCGTTGGTTCAGTTCGGTTCGAGCGATCTTATCTGTCTTATAGTCCGCCAGGTAAAGCAAGCCATTTTTTTCGTAAATGAGATCGATAATGCCTTCCATGATTTGGCCGTTCCAGGGCATCACGAGCGGCACTTCGCGGCCGAGGATGCGGGCGCTGGCGACTTCGGAATAAGCGCTTGAGCGAATGAAGCGGGCAAAGATTTGCTGGAGCTCGGACTCGACCTGGGCGAGAGAAGATTCGGATTCTGTCGAAAGGGCATGAGGAAGCCAATCGTGAAGCACGTGCTCGAACCGCGCAGGGTCGCTGACGAAATCCCAGTGCTGCAGAAACCGGTGGGCGAGGTCGCCCATCACGAGCGCCGGAGTCCGGCCATAAACTTCCTCATCGATTCGGTTCCCTGCTTCGGTCAAAGCTTGTTCCTGGTATTTGAGGCGCGAGGGCGTAACGAACGGGGCTGACGACAGCGTGCATTCATAATCGACCGCGCGGCGTCTCCAGCACTCGATGAAGCCTTGCCAATTCAAAGCTGCGGTCGTACTTGCGGGTTTTTGACCCGCGCTCGGCGCGCTCAAGTTTGCGCTCACGACCTCGATCGCGAGGGTTCCTTTGCCCACGGGAATAGTCTCCGATTTTTGCGCGGCGCCGATCCGTTGCTCGAGCGTACTATCGAGCATCGAAAGAAAGCTGCCGGTGGAGCGCCGACTCCCCGGTGCGCAGGAAATGATCAAATGCTCGCGGGCTCGGGTCATGGCGACATAGAGCAGACGTTTTTGTTCTTCAGCGCTTCGAAGCCGAGATTTTTCCGCAATGTAAAGCCCGGCAAGATCGGAAATTTGACCGATTCGAACTCCGGTCAGCCCCGTCGACCAATCGAACAACGCCTCCGCATCGGCGGCTCGCCCGCCTTCCACCCCCGTATGGCAGCCGGCGAGAATTACGATTGGAAATTCCAAACCTTTGGATTTATGGATGCTCATGATGCGTACGGCATCGAGATGTTCTTCGGCGAGCGCGCTCTCGCCCTCATCCTTGACCTCGAGAACCCGTCTTTCCAATTTGCGAATGGCTTCTTTGAGTGTGGTCATCCCTTCGCGACCGAGCAGCTCGGCCTGTTGGGCGAGCTTTTGCAGATTGGCGACTGCCTGCTCGCCGTGAAAATAGCCGGCCGCGAGCAGCTCCACAGGTAACGTTGCGAACACATGCGCGATGGCAGCTCCGATGGACAAGGAGCGGGTCTCCTGGTGCAGGCGAGCGAGAGCGTTGTAAAGCTCGGACAAGCTTGGCGGAAAATCTTTGCCCAAAAGTTTTTCTGCGGCTTGATAATTGAGCAGATTTTGCCGATGCAAGTCGTAGATTTGCTGATCGGTCAGTCCGCCTAACGGCGATCGCAGGACGCCGACCAGCGCCAACCGGTCATAAGGATTCTCGACCGCGCGCAGCAAGCTCACGGCATCGATGATTTCCTTGGCGGCGTAAAAATTTCGTTCACCTTCGACCACGTAGCGAATTCTCTCTCGCCGTAAGGGCAGTAGGTAGTCGTGAATATCGGTCAGTTTGCGGAGCAGGATCGCTACATCCTTGGATTGCACACAAGCTCGTTCGCCGTGGTTGTTCAAAATCGTGGCCTTACCCAAGACCTCGTCTTTGAGCCAGCGTGCGAGGCTCTCGGCTTCGAGATGGCGCGCGGTTTCAGCATCGACGTCGCGCTGCGAAATGATCTTTCTCACCAAGAGCTTCGGCATCGGAGTTGACACGCTGCCTCGAGCCGGGGCGGGATAGAGCGGAATGTAAGGGGGCTGCACGCCGTGTTGTGCTTGGATGAGATCTTCAAAGACACCATTGACGCCATCTAGGATAGCGCCGTTGCTTCGGAAGTTGGTGGTAAGCCGGCACTCGATGCCGTCCTGTGCTTGGATAATTTTCTCCACGATCTCGAGATAGGCTTCAATATCGGCACGGCGAAAAGCGTAGATCGACTGCTTCGGGTCGCCGACGACAAATATTTTTCCGGGGAGTACTCTGACCCGGCGCCAGTCCGTTGCGGCCTGTCCGGGCTCTTCGGCCAGATAGAGGAGAATCTCATACTGGATCGGATCGGTGTCCTGAAATTCGTCAAGCAGAATCGCGCGGTAGCGCCGTTTGAGGTCGGCCCGTACGCGGGCGTGATCGCGCACCAGATCGCGGGCGCGCACCAACAAACCATCGAACGAGACATGGCCCTCGCGCACGAAGCGTTCGCGGAAATCCGTTGCAAAGGTCACGAGCGAGCGCCAGAGGATCCCAATCAATTCCCTGTCGACGCCAAGGAGGCCCTTGGCGGCGCGCACGGTAACTTGAGCTTCTTTGATATCTTCTGCCGACCATCCCTTGGTGATGGGACTAAGCGATTTCGCGGATAACAAAATCGATGTTTCCGAGTTTCGCTCCAATTTGTGCGCGAGCGGGTTGAATCCGGCGATGGTGGCATGTGCGGCCCGAAGTAATTTTTCATTGAGGCGATCCTCGGGATGACGTTGAAGTAAATTTGCCGCTCGGTTCTCTAGCCGGCAAAGCCAGTCGCGCAAAGCGGCTGGACCCATCGCCATGTTATCGGTGTTCTGCCGCAGATCGACATTTTCCATCGCAAGGGATTTGGCCAAAGCTTTGACCTGGTCGAGCCGGCAGCGGGAAAGAACTTTTTCCCACTCCGCCGCGCGCAGGCTTCCCAACGACAGCTCCTGATCAAGCCAAAGACTCCACTGCTCGTCGAAGAGCTGCTCGAATGCCGAGCCATCGTCCTCGTGGAACTGTGGATCTAGGCCGGCTTCGAGCGGATAGAGACGAAGCAGATTGGCGGCGAAGCTATGAATGGTGCCGAGATCACTTCTTTCCAGATTTCTGAGGGCATCTTGGATGCGGGTTTGTAAGTCATCTTTCGAAAGACCATAGAGCGCGATCAATTCCTGGATATCGATCGACGTTCTGCGCTCAAGCTCGCTTGCGGGCTCGCGCTCGATCTCGATCTCCAGAAAAGCTTGCAAGCGTTGCCGGAGCCTCAGCTTCAGCTCGTCGGCGGCTTTATTGGTAAAGGTCAGCGCGACGATCTCGGTGATTTTTAGCGGCTCGGGATTGCGCAACAGGAGATGAACCAAGCGCTCGATCAATAACGTGGTCTTGCCGGTGCCCGCTCCCGCCGTGACGACGACGCTGCGATCGAAGGTGGTGACGGCCGCGCGCCGGTCGGCGGCATCTGCAAATTCACTCGCACTCTGGGTCATGCTCATCGATTTCGAAACTTTTTTGGCGTAAAGCGCGATGGGGTTCAGTTACCGGATCTTGGGCGGCGCGCCACAAACTGGGCGGGTGATTTTTACGGCAGATCGGCGCAGCATCGCATTGGCCGCAGTATTCGCCGCGGTTGATAAAAAAACGACCGCCGCGGACGCCATCGGCGAGATAAGCGATCGTCCTTTTCGTTTCGGCGCCGGTATTCCCGGTAAGCGCTTCGCCGGCGTACGCCTTCGAAATCAAGGGGCCGTCCAGCCAGCGTGGCGCAATATAAAAAAAATTTGCCTCGATGCTGGGCGCCGTTCCTTGGCTGGGCGTCTTGCCCCAGTGCTGCGCGAGCATGTAATAGAAGGGCGGTTGCAGGCGCTCGCCGCGGAGTGCGGCGCGGACAAGATTTTTGTCCGGGGTTGCCGCGCTTGTGCCGAGTTTGAACTTGTAATCGATTACCCGCACAGCGTCATCTTTGCAGTCGATGCGGTCCAGCCGCCCGCGGATCAGGAGATGATTTAACGGTTCCGGCCAGTTGTCCGGCAGGTGCGTGCGCAAATTATTTTCCAAGCTCACGGGAGCAAATCCGGACGCCTTCAACTCGCTAAGATCCTGGGCGACAACTTTGCGCAGCAGTTCGAGAATATCCCTTTTCAGGATTTCCCAGGCGAGCGGATAACCGATCGGATGATTTTCCTGATATTCGGCGAAGGCGTGGTTTGCCGCGATTGCCAATTCGTGGTCGACGTCGAGCGGCGCCCGAGGATCAGTAAAATAGCGCGCCTCGATCAGGGCAGCGTAAAAGGAATCCAAAATTCCATGGCCGAGCTCGCCGAACTCAGCGGGACTCGGTCCGAGGATTTCTTCGGGCCGGTCGAGGGGTGCCAACCCGAGTACGTGGCGCGCAAAAAACTGAAACGGACAGCGAGCATAGGTTTCCAGCGCGGTGGGCGAGACCCCCCGTTCGGAATAACGCTCCCAGTAATTTTGAAAATCAGTGAGCGCTCCGTCGTAGGCCAGCAATCGATCGCCGCTTCGATCGATTTCGGCGACAACCTTTCTTCCCTGGCGGTAAATCACCGGCAGCGGAGCGAACGCTTCAATCAACGCAGTCGGATCGCGGCCCTGAAGGCTCAGGCGAATAGCCCACTCGGTGGGCAGCAGCAGATCTTCTCGCTGATATGGCGCCGTTGTGGCTTTCTCGATGACGCTGCGGGGAATGTCGACGGTTTTGCAGGGCCGATCACTCTCGTGAAGGGCGCGCTCGAGTTCGTCGAGGTACCAGGACGGTGCCAATGCCCTGCCGTTCTCGTCCGCGCGTTGAAACGAGCAATAGAGTCGTTCGCGCGCGGCGCCGACTAGCAGCGTGAAGAGCAATTTTTCCTCATCGAAAGCGGTGAGTTTTTGGCTGACCTTGTACCCTAGGTCGCGTTCGAGAACTTCCCGATCACGATCGCGCAGAAAAGCGTCTTCCCGAATGACGCGCGGGAAAACTCCTTCGTTCATGCCGAGCACAAAGAGCACGCGAAATGATAAGCCGCGCGCCGCCGTGGCATTGAGCACCGTCACGCCGTCGATATTGCGTCGGTCGTCGATCATACTCGAGCGCTCGAGCCAATGTTGAAACGTGTGAACAAAATCGCCGAGGCTGACCGATTCTTCCAGCCGGTCGAGTCCGGCGAGCTCGTTCAAGATTCCCAGAATGGTTTGATCTGGCTTCAAGGGTGTCCCGGGCGGTGTCTCGGTGCATTCGGCGAGGCCGAGGTATTTGTTGAGAAACAATTTCCAGGCGGCGGTGTATTCGCGCCATGAAGCCTCGGCAGGCAAGCGCCGCAGATCAGCGATCAAGGTCTCGACCGTATCGGCGAGGCCTGTGAGCTCGGTCGAGCGGATGCGAATCTTGCGCGGGTTTTCATCATCCGATTCCTGCCGCAACTCGAGATCTCGACTGTCATAGCGGCGGAGCCGGCGCCACTCGACGACACCTCTGCAGATGGCAAGCTCGCGGGTGGCGAGATCCCATAGATCGGGCCGAACCGAATTTGGAGGGGGCTCGATATTTTGGAATTGAAAATAAGGCGATGAGAGCAGATCAATGACATGGCTGCGCAGGAAATCCTTGGCGGGGAGATTCAGCAGCAGGATGACCGCTTTGGTCAAAGGCGCCTGCGCTAACGGTTCCTCCAGCCGGCCGGATACAGGAATGCAGTGCTGGTGAAAAACAGTCTTGATGATTGCTCCATAGGACTCCAGACTTCGAGCAACTACGCCGATCTCGTGAAATTGTAGCTTGCCGCGATCCAACTGCTCGAGAATTTGTTTCGCCGCCGTGGCGACCTCGTCGTGGATGCCGAAAGCGCTGCTGATCTGGCAATGCCAGTCATTGGGAAAATCCGCAAAACTCCTGGTGTGCATGCCATCGAAGAGCCGGGC
>DATBEY010000479.1:0-4224 GCA_036558765.1 Binatia bacterium
TGTGGCGCGACCATGAAATCGGCAAAAGCTTTACCGCCCGCTACATTGACTCGCGGTCCGTTGGCGGGATTCACTTCCATGACGGAATAAATATTCAGGAGCGGCCGATCACCTTCAATTATAATCGGCAGGTTTATCCGCTTGCCGTAGGCGAGATAGGTGCCACGATCTGTAATCGTGTAGGCATTGCGTTCGTTGGCAATGCCGAGAGTGGCGCCCATGCCTTGGCCGGTTTCGATATACCAAGCCCCCTTCGGTTCAATGGCGGCCGATTTCCACAAGGATTTTTCCAGTTTGTGGGTCCCCGAATTATCTCCACGAGAAACAAAGGTTGCTTTCGCCTGGGCAATCGCCTTGAGCGCGTCGATAGCGTTTTTCGCCGAACGCGCCCGCGCCGGATCGTCCTTCGGCCCGATGATGACGAAATCGTTATACATGACCAGTCGGCGATGCAGTAGTTTACCGTCCGCCACGTAGTTTTTTTCCAAGCTCGGCGCATGGACCAGCGCCACATCAGCCTCACCTTTGGCAGCGAGCGCCAACGCCTGACCGGTGCCTACGGAAATAGTTTTGACCGAATAGCCGGTCTGTTTTTCAAATAGCGGGACCAGCACGTCGAGTAAGCCGGAATCCTGCGTGCTGGTGGTGGTCGACAGAATGACCGTGCGCTGCTCTGGGTAAATCGACTCGGGCGCGAAGCCGAGGGCAATGATAACCAAAGCGACAAAAACCAAGCGTCTCATCTGTCACACCGGCCAGCCATGCTGCGACAGGTCGATCAAATTACCGTCCGGGTCCGCGACCCGGTACTCGGCTTCGCGATTAGGCGGTCGTTTCTGTATCTCCGAGGCGGCGCCCAACTCTTTGCACACCGATTTCAACTTCTCGATGTCGTCCACCTCGATGCCGAAATGGTACAACCCTTCTTTGTAGTGCGGCCGCTTTTGAATGATCGCGAGATTCAAATAACCGTCCGTGAGATAGATCGCCGGGCCGACGCCGTCGATCACCTTCATGCCGAACGCCTCGGTATAAAATTTCACCAGACGCTCGCGATTTTCCGAAACGATTGCCAGATGGCGGATACGTGCCATGAGCCAGTCTCCTTTCGTCTTTACCTGTAAAGTTTCTCGATGAAGCCTTCGTTGCGCAATCGTTCCACCGCGCCGAAATAAAGCTGCTTCTTGATCTCCAAGCCGGCAAGCTTTGGCGCAATACGGTAGGTGATTTCCAGGGTATTCTGAATCGCTCGCTCGTTTGGAATCGGCACTCGATCGAGACCGTTGACGTAGCTCTCGTAGGCGCCATCGAGGGTCTTTGCATCTGCAGTGCGCATGTATTTGCGCAACGCCGCAATCGTTTTCGGCCGATCGTTGATGATCGCCGCAATCGCCGCCACATAGCCCCGCATCACCCGATAGATCAGCCCCGGATTTTCCTCGGCATATTTGCGGGTCGTCCAGAACGCATCGATGATCAGAGGAATGGGTTCGACCTCGATAATTTGCACTCCCTTTTCCTGCGCCGCTGTCACCAAACCTTTGGAGATGGGCGCGGCCTGAACTTTACCGGTGGCAAGCGCCGCCAGACGTGACATCGTCCCGCCCACAGCAAGATAAACCACGTCCTTGTCGGGATCCAAACCGTTATTCTTGATCACCATCCGTGCGATTTCACCCGCGCGACCGCCGATCTGTGAAATCCCAACGACTTTACCTTTCAGATCTTGAATGCGCCGAACCTGTTTCGTAACGCCAAAAACATAGGGCAAAACATTTTTGGCCGACCCTAACAGAACAATGTCCGCGCCGCCGGCCACGGCAGAGAGCGCCGAGACGGCATCTCCGGTCATAAACTGCGTGTGGCCCGAGAGCAAACTTTGAATCGATAGCCGGCCGCCTTCCATATACACCAGTTTGGCATCAACTCCGTTTTCCTTAAAAGAACCCTCGCCTGCCATCCACAAGCTCGCCGAATCGCCAGACAAACCGGGATAAGAAATGGCGATTTCTTCCGCGGCCAAAGGCGCGGCGCAGAACCAGACCGCCAACACGAGCGAGCGCATGAAGCACTTCGGTATCGCGCGCACAACTATTCCTCTTTCCAGACGCTGTCGGGATGCCGTTCCATCAGCTCATGGATGAACTCCGCGAATCGACCGTCCGCTTCCGAGCCGTCAGCCTGAACGCCGCCGTCGTGCGTGCCTAGCAAACACAGCACCCGGCCGTCGTTTTCAGTGATCTCGACAAAAGAATTCGTGCCAAACAGAACCTGCACTCGCTGGTAGCCGGTTTCACGATTTCCCTCGACAATGACTGCTCTGATCTTCGCCATCGATAACCTCGTGAGCTGGTTTAACGGTTCAAGAGAAACTCTTCTCGCAACTGTTGATAGGGCTTTTCGTATTGCACCGCGTCATCCGGCGTGAGGAGGAGAATCTTCACTCCCTTCGCTTCGAGATCGATCTCAGGATAGCGCGGGCGCACGTCGCGCCGCGCGGAAATCCGTCCGGCCTCGGCGAAGATGCGCTGCGCCGGCTCCGAGAGAAGATAGTCGAGCAACAACGCCGCGGCATAGGGCCGCGGAGTTGTTTTAATGACCCCGACCGGGCTCGGAGTGGCGGGGGTCGGATCCGGGTAGGAAATCTCCACCGGACAACCGCGTGTATGCTTGAGGTCCGCCAGGCGATAAGCGTAAAGATCGATGGCCGCTTTGAACTCTCCCGCGCAGAGCAGTTGCGTGAGCAGTGTGTGCCCTTTGCGCACGACGACTTCATTTTTGCTGATCGCCTGAAGATATTTTTTCGCGCGCTCGATTCCCCAGATTTTGAACCAGCCCATGAGCGATTTGTCCGGATCCATGTCGATGGCGAAATTGCCCTTCCATTTCGATTCGAGAAAATCTTCGTACTTTTTTGGCGCTTCCTGCGCCGGCACCAGCCGGCTGTTGTACGCAATCACCGCGACGTTGTAATCATAGGCGGTCCAGTACCCGAGGCGGTCCTTGTGCGAATCCGGAAATGCCGCGCGCTCCGGCGAATTGTAGCGCCCGGCGACGCCCGCCTTGATCAGCGTTGGAATATGCTCATTGCTCGGCGCCATCACATCGACGTCGAGCTTCCCCGCTCTCGCCTCGGTCAGTAAACGATTCGCGACCTGCTCGCCTGACGCCCGGAAACCGTCGAGCTTCACGCCGTAGCGTTTGCCGAAATCCAACCGCAGCCGCTCCAGGTGATCGGCGCTGATGTTTCCATAAACAACCGCTTTGCCTTCGGTCCGTGCTCCTTCCACAAGGCGTTTCTGACGGGTCTCACCCGGCAGCTTCAATAATTCTTGCCAAATTTCCTCGGGTTCTCGCGGCGCAGCGGCGCGCGCGTCGGCACAGACACCGGCCAACAACAACATCAGCCAAAAACCAAGCAAGACTTTCATCCCCGACCTCCGATCACGCCCAGTAGGTCGTCCGATCGACCGGGATATGCTGCAAAACTTCACCGGGCACGAAGTCTTGCAGCTTGATTCTCTCGAGCGCCTCATCGGGACATTTGGAGACCGGAGAGAAGGGACGGTCAAGAGGCTTGGTGGCATCGACGATCATCACGGAGGTTTTCCGGGCATCGGTCATCGATGGATCGATCAAGCTGCCGCGCATCAGCTCGGGCACAATCGAAATTTGCCGATGCGGCTGCACGCGCGTTGCCAGCGCCCAGAGAATCTCGGTTGGATTGTAAACATCGATGTCTTCATCGAAGACAAAGACATTCTTCGCCCAATCCCAAGTCAAAACCGCGGCCGCGGCGCGGCCGGGGTCCCCCTCGGACATTTTTTTCATCGAGATAAAAACGTTGAGCAACGCGTGCCGTCCGCTCGCGCAAACCGTCTGCACACTTGGCACGGCTTCGCGACAGCGCCGCAGATAAGCTCCTTCGCGCGCGAGATCCATCCACGGCTTGTCGCCCTCTGGAGTTAAAATCGAGGTGTGCATGGCACCGCGCCGGCGCGTGATGGCGCGCACTTCATAATGCGCCGATTGCTGAAAGCCTTGCACGCCCAAGTAGCCGTTCACTTCGCCGAACGGTCCTTCCACCATACGCTTGCCAGCCAGCAGCGCCCCTTCGATAACGATCTCGGCGTCAGCCGGAACGAGCAAGCGCTCGCCCCAGGTTTCCGAAGGCGTCAGTCGCAGCGGCTCCTGCAAATAGCCGCCGATGATCTCGTACTCGCT
>DATBEY010000480.1:0-16299 GCA_036558765.1 Binatia bacterium
TCCAATTCGTAAAGCGAAGCATCGATGCGTCACCAAAAGTCATCTGCTGCGAATGGGTCCACACATGCTTCTTCTTTACACCATGCCGCTGTTTGGACCCAGAAAATTGTGACTTTTTCGGTGAGAACTTTAATTAGGTTCTCGGAAAGCGAGAAACGAAGATTAGAACTTTTCTCCTCTTTTTTTAATCACAAGCAGTGAAAGCGGGCGGCTGGGTAGATTTGCTGGACGGTCAAGTTCAGGGTGGATTATTTTAGGCAAGTGGAATTCTCATGGCGTGATGCACAGCCATCTCTGGATTATCGGGATATTAGCGGCTAAAATTTCCCCTCCTTTTTCATAATATCTAAATCAAAGGAGCACTTCCCAAATGGTGGTTTTTTGGACATTGATTTTTTTGCTCGTGGAATCCAGTTTTCCAGCAAACGTACGCGCGGCGGGCGACGCATTGGCGGAGGTCGACGGGGTTGCGATCACTTCCGAGGAGGTCGATAAACCTCTAGCTTCGCAGGTCAGCAAGCTCGAAGAGCAGATCTACAATCTCAAGCGCCAGAAGCTCGATGCGCTGATCAACGACAAGGTTTTGGAAAAGGAAGCGGCCAAGCGCAAGCTTACGGTGCCTCAACTGATCGATGCGGAGGTGACGTCAAAGGTCACTCTGGTGACGGAGCAGGAAATCGAGAAATTTTACCAGGACAACAAAGCGCAGATTAAAGGTGACGATCCGCAAATGCGCGAAAAGATCCGGGCCTATCTGCAAAACCAGAAGCTCGCATCAAAGCGCGATGAAGTTCTCAAATCGCTGCGCTCGCAAGTCAGGATCGTTGACAATCTGAAGCCGCCTCCGGTCGCACGGGTGGCAGTTTCAACCGAGGGCGCGCCAGTTCGCGGGGCGGCGAACGCCCCGGTAACGGTCGTGGAATTTTCCGATTTTGAATGCCCATTCTGCAAGCGGTCTCATCCGACTTTGACTCAGTTACTGAAAGACTACGCCGGGAAAGTTAAACTTGCATACAGAGACTTTCCGCTCGAAAGCATTCATCCCCAGGCGCGCCGCTCCGCGGAAGCAGCGCGCTGTGCGCAGGATCAAGGAAAATTTTGGGAATACTACGATGTTTTGTTCAGTGAATCCCCAAAACTTGCTCCGGCGGATTTGAAGCGCTACGCCGCGCAACTGGGATTGGACCTCAAGAAATTTGACGAATGCGTTTCAGCCGGAGTCCACAAAGCAACCGTGCAACGAGACGTGGATGAAGGCACCCGCTTGGGAATCAACGGGACGCCGGCTTTTTTCATCAATGGTCGGCCGTTAACGGGAGCGCAGCCGTTCGAGATGTTCGCGCGCGTGATTGATGAAGAACTGTCACAAGCAGCCGCACTGCCGTAATCTCCGACAATCAAAGTTTGCACTGTTTTTGAACGAAGCACCGGCAGAAAATCAAACCCTGAGCCCTTCGCAGACATCGTAAGGTGATTGTCGAATACAATTCGAGCAACCGATCGGAGATAGTGATTCATTCGCATTCGCAAGTCTGCGTAAATAATTTCTAAAATGGCATTTTTTTCTTGACATACAATTTGTTGTACCTTAATAATCAAATCACCCACAAAATATGGGAGGGTTTAGTAGAAATATTTTCTTTGCGCCTGAGTTCCTTGTTTTAGTTGCTCTCCGTCGATAAGCCCGCCCGTGGAATCTAAAAGGAGGTGTCTATGGCTGCTAAGAAGAAAGCCAAGAAGAAAGCCAAAAAGAAAAAGAAGTAACTGTGGAGTTGTTGTGGGGTTGTGGTGATTTAAGCCCTCCTTACTCTCAGGCGACTACGGTAACCGTTCTGGTTACCTGATACACAGAGCCCTCCAGCATCAATCTGGAGGGCCTTGTGTTTTTAGCGCCCTCTGTTGTCGCATTCTCGAAGTTCCTTAATTTATCGCTGAGCTTGTGCCGTTGGCGAGTATTGCGTCCATGGCACCCGTTCGTTACAGTGTTCGGTTATGAAAGCGCGACTTTCTCGTTCGTTAGCCTTTGCAATTGTTTTCATGGTCAGCACGTTTGCGCCGATTTTCACTTCGGTTTGGGCTCAAACCAAAATCGATTATAAAAAAGCGGTGCCGATTCTTCAGCCGATGAAAGAGGTGGCACCCACGCCGGATTTTAGTCTGACGACGCCCGACGGAAAAAAAATTTCTTTGAAGGATTTTCGTGGCAAGATCGTATTGTTGAATTTCTGGGCAAGCTGGTGTGTGCCCTGTCGAGAAGAGATGCCGGCGATGGAAAAATTGTACCAGGAATATAAGGACAATAATTTTTCCGTCTTGGCTGTGGCGGTGAAAGACCGCAAGCAGGACGCCATCGATTTTGTCAAGGAACTGAAGATCACCTACCCGATCGCCCTAGATCCCGAAGCGCAAGTCGGCAGCCTTTATGGCGCATGGGGATTGCCGGCGACTTATTTAATCGGTCCCAAAGGCGAGGGATTAGCGCGTGGCTGGGGACCGGCGGAATGGTACGGCAATGGGGCGCGCAAACTGATCAAAGAGCTGACCGACGGCAAAAGATGACCGATGTCAATGTTTTTGTCGCATTTGCCGCGGGTATTTTCTCGTTTCTCTCTCCCTGTGTTTTGCCGCTGATTCCTTCTTATCTTTCATTCGTTTCGGGAGTTTCTCTCGATGAGATGCGCAGTGAACAGGCGCGCGCGCGCGTGCGCTGGCGTGTGGTGCTGAATTCCCTCGCGTTCATTGTCGGTTTTTCACTGGTGTTTATTTCCCTCGGCGCATCAGCGAGCTTTCTCGGCGGGCTCTTTCTCGCTTATAGAAACGTAATCAGAATTTTGGGCGGACTCTTCATCTTGCTCGTAGGGCTCTATTTGATGGGACTTTTCAAAATTGCCGCCCTTGAGCAATATTTACAGTTCAATCTTAAAGATAAGCCGGCGGGCTACTTCGGTTCGATCGTGGTAGGTATCACGTTCGCCGTAGCTTGGACGCCGTGTGTGGGACCGATCCTGGGAGCGACCCTCGCGCTCGCCAGCACTGCAGGCGAGGTCGGTCGCGGCACCCTGCTGTTGACGAGCTATGCCGCGGGACTGGCCGTGCCGTTCTTTTTGAGCGCCCTCGCAATCGATTCTTTTTTTGAGTTTTCCCAGCGGCTGCGCCGCTACATCCAAGCCATCCACACGATCGGTGGCCTGCTCCTGGTGATTATCGGCCTGCTTTTGATCTTCGACTACATGACTTTACTGAACGCCTATGCTTTGCGTTTTACGCCCCGTTGGCTGCTCGACCGGCTGTAGGTGTCGTTGCGATAAGCTCAATTTGACCGCTCGTGACCTAAATGTTAATTTTTTAAGAATTTGCCGTACGTTCTGATCTCCACATCATGCCGGAGCAGTAATGGAAGAACATATTCGTCATATTCTTGAAGCGATCGGTGAAGATCCCGATCGCGAGGGACTATTGAAAACACCGCATCGGGTTGCCGAAGCGTTGGCTTTTTTGACCCGCGGCTATGACATGGATCCGGCCAAAGTGATCAACGACGCGCTTTTCACGGAAGAGTACGAAGAGATGATCGTGCAGAAGGACATCGATTTCTTTTCTCTCTGTGAACACCACTTGCTGCCATTCTTCGGCAAGGCTCATGTCGCCTATATTCCGCATCACAAAATCGTCGGGATTTCCAAGCTCGCCCGTCTGGTCGACGTCTATGCGCGCCGGTTACAGGTGCAGGAACGCATGACCAATCAAATCGCGACTATCATTATGGAAAAGCTTGACGCCCTTGGGGTTGCCGTCGTGATCGAGGCGGAGCACCTATGCATGCGTATGCGCGGTGTAGAGAAGCAAAATTCTTATGTCATCACCAGCAGCCTCCTCGGGGCATTTCGGACACGCCAGGATACGCGCAGCGAGTTCATGACTCTCATCCGCCAAAAGACCTAAGCCGGTGCGCATGGAAGTAAGATTTCGCGACAGCCGAATTGACCGCGCCAAGACAGATCTCCTGGTGCTGCCTGTGCGTGAAAAACGAGTCGACGCGCCGGAAATGGACGCCTTAGATCGCCGTTTGAAAGGACATCTGCGCGCCCAGATCGGGAGGAACAAATTTACCGGCGCGGAAGGAAGCTCTCTACTCTATCCAAGCGCCGGCATGCTGCCGGCAAGCCAGATCCTGCTAGTCGGAATGGGTAGCGCATCCGAAAACGCGCCGGACAGTTGGCGCAAGGCCGGCGCCCGCGCGCGTAAGGAAGCTACCGCCCACAGTGCGGAAGAAATTGCAGTTTTTTTTTCGCCCGAGAGAGACTCGGACGTAGCCGCGGCCGCATTGGTCGAAGGCGCGCTTCTGGCCGGTTATCAATTCAATAAGTACCGCTCCAACTCGAAAGCAGCCGACCAACTGAAACTTTTCACGCTGTTCAGGCCGGGTTTGAAAACCGCAGCGCCGTTGTTGAGATCAGTCCAGCGGGCACAAACCGTCAGCGCTGGAGTTTTCCTGGCGCGGGATTTGGTCAATGAGCCGCCCTCGGTAGCCACGGCGCGATTTCTCGGCGAACAAGCGGAAGAGCATTGTCGCGGGCGCGGTTTATCCACCGAAGTCTGGAACAAAAAAAAGATCGAAGCGATGAAGCTCGCTGGTCTTTTGGCGGTCAATCGCGGCAGCCACGAAGAGCCACGGTTCATAAAAATTCGCTACCAGCCGGCGCGCCGGCCGAAAAATAAAATCGCTCTGATCGGCAAAGGCATCACCTTCGATTCCGGCGGATTGTCGTTGAAACCGTCCAAGTCGATGGAAACCATGAAGCTCGATATGGCGGGCGGCGCCGCAGTGATTGCCACAATGAGTTGCTTGCCCAAGATCGATCTTGACGTCGAGGTCACCGGTTACGTCCCGACCACAGATAATTTGCCCGGACACAACGCCCAAAAGCCGGGCGATGTGATTCGTTATCTCAACGGCAAAACCATCGAAGTCTTGAATACCGATGCCGAAGGTCGGTTGATCCTCGCCGATGCCCTGGCCCTCGCCGCCGAACAGAAGCCCAATTCTATGATCAATCTGGCAACGCTGACGGGCGCCTGCGTGGTCGCTTTGGGTCCGCGAGTGGGCGGACTGTTCAGCAATCATCAGCCTCTCGCTGACGCTCTGCTCCGCTGTGCGAATGACACCGGTGAGAAACTGTGGCAGCTGCCGTTGATAAAAGAATACAAGGATATGATCAAGAGTAGTATCGCTGACATTAAAAATATCGGAGGCGCGCACGCCGGCGCGATCACGGCCGCATTGATTCTGCAGGAATTTGTCGGCGATCTTCCCTGGGCACACCTCGATATCGCGGGCCCGGCCTTTGCTGAAAGCGAAAACTCGCTCGGCCCGAAAGGCGGCACTGGATTCGGCGTTCGCACTCTGGTTAAATTTCTTACCAGTCTTTAAGGAGGAAGTTCGATGGGCAAAATTACCGAAGTGGGCGACAACAATTTCGAGACCGAAGTGCTTAATTCAACGGTGCCGGTGCTTGTGGATTTTTGGGCCCCCTGGTGCGGTCCGTGCAAGTCGATCGCGCCGATGGTGGAAGAACTTGCCGGTGAGTACGAAGGCAAGCTCAAAGTGGCCAAGCTCAATGTCGATGATCACCCCGCCACGGCTTCGCGTTACGGTGTGCGAGGAATTCCCAATCTGATCATTCTGAAAGGCGGCGCGGTCAAAGACCAAATTGTCGGCGCCGTGCCAAAAGCGAAACTGGTAAGCGCAATCGAGAAGGTCTTGCAGTAGGCAGGCTGAAACAACTCACGTAAGAATAGCGGCCGCCGTGTCGGATATCTGAGAGCCGACGCGGCGGTTTTTTTTGGTCAGAAAACGTAGCGGCGCATGCTGACGTTCATGATCACGCCAAGGGCAAACATCATAGTGGCAAGCGCGGAACCGCCATAGCTCACCATCGGCAGCGGAACGCCGACAACCGGCATGACACCCGCGACCATGGCGACATTGATCACCACGTGCCAAAAGACGATCGCGATCATGCCAAAGATGAGCAAGGCGCCAAAACGGTCTTTGGCGCGCTGAATTTGCCGCAAACAGTAAGCGATCATTATAAAGTAGAGCATCAGCAAAATGGCGCAGCCAACAAAACCCCACTCCTCGGAAAAAACCGCAAAAATGAAGTCGGTATGCTGAGCCGGCAGAAAGTCGAGGCGATTTTGTGTTCCGTGCAGGTAGCCTTTGCCGAAAAGCCGTCCCGAGCCGATGGCGATTTGTGACTGAATCACATGATATCCCGCGCCCAGCGGATCCCGATCAGGATCGAGAAAGGTCAAGATGCGGTTACGCTGGTACTGTTTGAGGAAATGCCATGCCACGGGCAGGAAAGCCAAGCCGGCGCCGACTAGGTAACCAAAGGAGCGCAGACGGAGTCCACCCATCAAGATCATGCTGATAAAAACGATGCCGAGGATAATCGCGGTGCCCAAATCAGGCTGCACCAAGGTCAAAATAATTAGCGGCGCCACCAACGCAAACGGCACCCAAAGGTCTCGTAAAAAATAGCCGCGCGCAGGCTCGTCGGATTGAAAATATTTGGCCATAACCAGAACCACCGCCAGTTTTGCGGGTTCGGAGGGTTGCAGCCGGAAAAAACCCAAATTAATCCAACGCTGTGATCCACCGCCCGAGTGCCCAACGACGAGCACCAGCGCCAGGAGCAAGAGCATTGAGCCGTAAAAGGGATACGCTAGGCGATCGATGTAATGATAGTCGAAGCTGAGAGCGGTAAACATGGCGATCAGGCCAAGCCCCAACCAGGTTACCTGTCTCGCGGGCAATGGACCTGCATGACCCGCCGCCATATCATAGTTCGCACTGTAAATCGTCATGACACCCACGGCGACAAACAGGAGCGAAAAAAACAACAGCGGCCAGTCAAAATGAGAAATCAATCGCCGATCAATTTGCACGGCTTTCCCCGTCTATTTTGACTTGCTGCTTGTCGGTGCTTTGTTTTTGGATTTCAATAAATTTCTCGAACACCTTCTTCGCCATTGGCGCCGCCGCATCACCGCCGTGACCGCCATGCTCCACCAGCACCGCGATGGCGACCTGCGGATTTTCCACCGGTGCGTAAGAAACAAACCACGCATGATCCCGATTGATATAAGCGAGATGCTCGGTCTTAACGTATCCTCCTTTCATTTCTACCACTTGAGCGGTGCCGGTTTTACCCGCGATGGAGACGACCGATGACCGCGCTGCCGCGCCGGTGCCGTGGGGCGCACTGACCACGTCAGCAAGCGCGGCGCGCACTCGCGTCAATGTGTCTGGCTTGAGCTCAATGGTGCGAATGAGCTCGGGTCCGTATTCGCGTACTGTCGTACCGTCGACGGATTCCACCTTGTTCACGACGTACGGCCGGTAAAGTTTACCGCCATTGGCGACGGCCGCCATCATGTTGGCGAGCTGTAGCGGTGTCACAGTGACATAGCCTTGCCCGATGGCAACCGAGACGGTTTCGCCCGGAAACCATGGTTGGCGGTATCTTTTTCGCTTCCATTCGGTACTGGGAATCGTGCCGCTTTTTTCATCATCCAGGGCGATACCAGTTTTTTCTCCCAATCCGAATGCATTCGCCCATTTTGCAATGCGATCGATGCCGAGCTTCGGACCGAGCTGGTAAAAGTAGGTATCACACGACTCGACGATCGCTTTATGCAAATTGACCGCTCCATGGCCGCCCTTTTTCCAATCCCGAAAGCTGCGGTTGCCGAACGAATAAAAACCGGGATCTTGAATGAAGCTCTCCGGCTGGATGACGCCTTCTTCGAGACCAGCGATCGACATCACGATCTTGAACGTCGAGCCCGGCGGGTATTGACCTTGAGTCGCGCGGTTGCTCAGCGGCCGCAGTTGATCTTTGATCAGACCACTCCATTCGTCGGCCTTAATGCCGCGAGCAAACGTATTGGGATCGAAGGCCGGTGTGCTCGCCAGCGCGAGAATCGCCCCGCTATGGACGTCGAGAGCGACGATAGTGCCCTCTTTGCCCTTGAGCGCCTCGTAGGCGGTCTCCTGAAGCTGGCGGTCCAAGGTCAAATGAACCGTGTAGCCTGGAACGTCGGTAACCTCGTGTAATACACGCACGCGGCGTCCAAGCGCATCGACTTCTACCTGCTGTCCGCCGCTCTGGCCGCGGAGTAATTCCTCCCAGCGGCGTTCGAGGCCATATTGTCCGATCTCATCGCCGAGCACATAGCCTTGGTCTTTGAGAAGCTTGAGCTGTTTTTGATTGATCTCACCCAAGTAACCGAGCACGTGCGCGGCCATGGGCCCATCGGAGTAATTTCGCCGGGGTCGGGCGCGCAAAGTTACGCCCGGTAGCTCAAGTTGATGGCTTTCTACCGCGACGACCGCCGGCCAATCGATATCCCGACCGAGCACCAGTTCATCGAATGCAGCGCGGTTCTTGTTTTCTTCGAAGGTTTTCAGCAGCTCGACAGGATCGCGCCGAAGATAGCCGGCAAGCAATTTCAATGTCGTCTCCGGACGCTCGCTGTCTTCCGGTACAAAAATCAGATCGAACGACGGGCGGCTATCGACTAGTAGTTGGCCTTCTCGATCGAAGATCATGCCGCGTGTCCCGGGTACCCGTTTGATTCGGATCCGATTGTTTTCGGACAGATAGGTAAAGCGCTCGCCTTCGACGATCTGGAGAAAAACCAGACGCGTGATCAGGCCGAGAAACGCCACCGCGATAACAATGAAAAGAAGTTGACTGCGTCGGCGCAATTCAGGCGCGCCGTCTTGCTTACTGATGTTGGCGAGAGGAGCCATTGTTGGAGCTACTGCCCTGCGGCCCGGAATCGAGCGGCATAATTTTCGCCGGCCCTCAGCAATCCGAAAACCACTGGCGCAAGCACCGCGGCCGCCAAAGCTTCTTCGATTATATACCAAGTGGCGCCGATCCAGAATCCCTCGAGACTGACGAAAAATGCCGAGATCAAAACCAGCGCTGCGCTTTTAATCAGGGCCGCGAATAAAACCACGATCGAACTCACCAGTGGATTTTGCAGCCAGATCGAACGCGAGCCGAAGTACACGAGCAAAAAGACCAGAGACATGGCGAAGGCGTTGAGGCCCACCATTCGACTTGGGCTCGACACGACATCAACCGAATAACCAATCAAAAACGAGCCCAGTGCCGCGCCGACGGTGGGGTGATAGAGCCCCAAATAGACACATAACACGAGCGTCAAGTCGGGGATAATCGGACCGATGGGCAGGAGATGAAGCAGGGTAGTCTGGAGCAGAATCAACAGAATCCCGACGAGAAAAAAAAGTAAAAAGAGGCGCATAGCGAAATAACTAGATCCTGTAGCCGTCAAACTTAGCTTTTGCCCGCGCCATCTCCGGCTACGACCAGGACGTTTTCAATGCGCGCGGTTTGCACCGCCGGCAAAACCTCGATGAATTGAAACAACCCGAGGTGCTGCTTACGCACCTTGATCACGGTTCCCACCATCATCCCTTTGGGAAAAATCCCGTCGATTCCAGAGGTAATCAGCCGGTCGCCTTCTTGTATATCCTCGCTTCGCTTCACGTACTTTAAGACGGTGCCGCTATCCAATGAACCCGACACAATGCCCCGGCTGCGAGTCCGCTGCACTAAAACGTCGATCCCGCTGTTCGGGTCGGTTAGGAGCAAGACTTTCGCCGCATGGGATGTCACGCCAACAACTTGACCAACGACACCGAGCGGCGTCACCACCGCCATGCCTTTCCGTACCCCGTCGCTGCTGCCCTTGTCGATCATGCAGCTTTGAAACCAGCTATTGGCGCTGTTGGCGATGATCGAGGCGGTGATCGCCCCCGCAGGTAAACCAGTACGGAAATCGAGGAGCGCTTTGAGCTGACGGTTGGTGGCTTCCGCTTCTAATAATCTCTGCCGTTCGACCTCGAGGGTTTGAATACGTTGGCGTAATCGCTCATTTTCCGACTTGAATCCTGCCAGAGTATCGTAATTGTCGCGAAAATTTTTTACCCAATTAACCGCGCCTTCGGACGCGATTTGCAGCGGTCGCATGATCCACATCAAGAGCGCGCCGAGCGGCTCGTTCTTGAGCTGGCCGCGCGCTGCGGCGGTCAGAATGTAAATCGATAGGAGTAGGCAGAAACAAGAACTTAGCGGAACCTGATTTTTACGAACAAAAGCGAGCATGGAAGGCTCGATTGCCTCCGGTCATCCCAATGCATGCGGACCTCTGCTAATGAACCGCAACCTCTCGGAGCAGTGAAATCTCATCTAAGGCTTTGCCGGCTCCCATCACGACCGCTGTCAACGGATCGTCCGCCATCATCACCGGCAGTCCGGTTTCTTCACGCAGTAGAATATCTAAATTTCGCAACAAAGCGCCGCCGCCGGCGAGCACAATACCACGATCCACAATATCGGAAGCGAGCTCAGGTGGAGTGCGCTCGAGCGAGAGGCGTACTGCTTCGACAATCTGATTGATCGGCTCGAGTAACGAGTCGCGAATCTCCTCATCGGTGATTACCACGGTCTTCGGCACGCCAGCCACCAAATCACGCCCTTTGATTTCCATGGTTTGCACCTCGTCGCTGGGATAAGCCGAGCCGATGGTGATTTTGATTAACTCGGCGGTGCGTTCGCCGACGAGCAGATTGTATTTGCGCTTTATAAACTGCGCGATTGCCTCGTCCATCTTATCGCCGCCGACCCGTACCGAACGCGAGAAGACTATGCCCGAGAGCGAGATCACCGCGACTTCAGTGGTGCCACCGCCGATATCCACGATCATGTTCCCAGTCGGTTCCGTGATCGGCAATCCCGAACCGATGGCCGCCGCCATTGGTTCCTCGATCAAATAAACCTCTCGTGCGCCAGCCGACTCCGCCGATTCGCGGACCGCGCGTTTCTCCACTTCAGTGATACCAAACGGCACGCCGACGATGATCCGAGGGCGCACCAAGGTGCGCCGATTGTGAACTTTTTGAATGAAGTAGCGAAGCATCGCCTCTGTGATCTCAAAATCCGCAATGACTCCATCCTTAAGTGGCCGTATTGCCACAATGCTTCCCGGTGTGCGGCCGAGCATTCGCTTGGCTTCGGCGCCAACCGCGAGAACTTTTTTGCCGCCCCGCTCGTTTCGCTGTTGCACAGCGACGACCGACGGCTCGTTGCAGACGATGCCCTGATTCTTGACGTAGATTAGAGTGTTGGCAGTACCGAGATCGATTGCGAGGTCGTTGGAAAAGACGCCAAAGAGGGCATCGAACATCAATCACTCCTTCTTGCGTGCGAAAACCAAGGCTAGAGCAACGCGAAAATAACAGATTTGCCGTGATCTGACAAGATAATGAAAAATTTAAGGAAATTTAGGTTTCACAAAACCCGCACGGTTGCATTGGCGGAGACCATTTTCTATCATACCCGAGCCCTTTTCAGCGAATTTTTGGAAATTTTTAAGGCAAACAATGCTCGATTTCTTACGCAAGCGAAAGAGAAACTGGGTCATCATTCTGTTCCTCGGCATCATTGTTGTCAGCTTTGCGCTATTCGTCGGCAGCGGCAAATTCCGTGATCAAGGGGCTGGCGATGTTGCCGAAATCAACGGTGAGAGCATTAGCCAGCGCGAATTCGCTATCCAATACGAGCGTGCGGTGGAGCGCTACCGTCAGATGCTCAAGGGATCGCTCACCCCCGAAATGATCAAAGGGCTAAACATCAAAGGATCGCTGCTCGAAGAGCTGATCCAAAGAAAACTGATGCTCCAGGAAGCCCGGAATTTGGGACTAACGGCCACCGATGATGATCTTGCTGAGCACCTTGGTACAGCGCCGGAATTTCAAGTCGGCGGTCGCTTCAATAAAGATCGCTATCTGCAGATTCTTCAGACCAACCGGCTTCTACCCGCTCAGTTTGAGGAGGAGCAGCGCGATCAGTTGACCATCCAACGACTTTACAGCGTGCTCGTCGATTCGGTTCATGTGACCGAGGCGGAAGTTCGGGATCGTTATACAATTGACCAGGAGAAGATCAATCTTAGCTATGTCAAGGTACCCGTCAGCTCTTTTAGCTCTCAGGTCAAGCTCAGTGAAGACGACGTCAAACAGTATTATGAGCGAAACAAAGAAGCGCTGAAGCAGCCGCTCAAAATACAGATCGAATATTTGACATATCCATACGAGCGTTTCGAGCCGTCGGGGCAAGTCAGCGATAAAGAGATCGAGGACTACTATCAGGCCAATCGGGAGGAGAAATTTCATCACCCGAAAGAGGTCAAGGTCGGTTACATCTCGGTGAAGCTGGATCCCGGTGCCGACCCCAGCCAGAAAAAAATTGCGCAAACTCGAGCCGAGAGCATTGTTAAAGAAGCACGAGCGGGAAAAGATTTTGCCGACCTGGCAAAGCGCTTTTCCGAGGACCCGACAGCGCCGAAGGGCGGAGATTTGGGCTGGATCGCGCCAGGGCAGCTCCCGGAGCCTATTGAAAAGACCATTTTCGGTCTTGCCAAGGGAGCAGTGAGTGATCCGGTCGAAACGCCCGCAGGATTTCAAATTTTCAGAGCGGACGATCTCAAGCCAGAGAAGACCGAATCGCTCAAGGAAGCGACTCCGGAGATCACGAAGGTTCTCAAGGCCGAAAAGGCAAAAAGGGAAGCCGCGAAAATCGCTGACCGTGATCGTGAGAAAGCGATCTCAGGCACTGAGTTGAGCAAGGTGGCACAGGAATCCGGCGTCAAAACCACCGTCAGCAACTGGCTCGCCGCAGGTGAAACCCTTCCGGAAGTCGGCGAGAATCAGGAATTCTACAAGAACGCATTTGCGCTCGCGCCCAAGGATGTGAGCCCGGTGATCGAAGGGAAGAACGCATATTACCTGATCCGTCTCAAGGAGCGAAAAGAACCTGCGACTCCGCCTCTCGAGAGCGTGCGCGATCAAATCGAAAAAAATCTGAGAGAATCCAAAGCCTATGAGCTTGCGTTGCAAAAGGGAAATAGTTTGCTCGAACAATTGAAAAAGGAAAAAGACATTTCCAAATTGGCTCAAACCAGCGATTTGAAAATTGAAGAAACCGGTTGGTTCCCGCGCAGCTCCCAGCAGTTGCCCAAGATCGGCGAACTCGCCGAGTTGAAAGGCGGCCCGATCAGCCTTTCGGCGCAAAAGCCTATTCCTGAGCGGCTCTATACTCAGAAAGATGCCGTTTACGTTCTGGCGTTCAAAGGTAGTCAGCCGGCGGATATGGGCCAATTCGAAAAAGACAAAGCCGCATTGATGAAACAAGCTCAGGCCGAAGCGCGCCAACGAGTTTTGGTTAAATTTCTCGACAATTTGAAGGCCAGAGCCAAGGTGAAAATCAACAACGCTTTTCTCGAAGAGAGCTGAGCTGCGGAGCATCCGGGTGCAAATTGTTTTAGTGCGGCATGGCGCCACAGATTGGAATCTACAGGGACGTTGCCAAGGCTCCACTGATCGGCATCTGAGCGAAGTGGGCGTTCGTCAAGCGGAGCAGATCGCTGCGCTGCTGAGCGCCGAGGAAATTCACGCAATCTATTCGAGTCACCTTCGCCGCGCTCTGCAGACCGCGGAATATATTAGTCGCCCGCACAAACTTCCGGTACTCATCGAAAAAAGCGTGCGCGAGCTCGATCACGGCGAGCTCGAGGGTTTGACATTCAATCAGATCAAAGAAAATTACGCCGAGTTCTTATCCCGCTGGCGCAGCGAACCCGCCGAGATCTGCGTCCCGGGCGGCGAACGACTGGCCGATGTCACCGAGCGCGCATGGAATGGGCTGAATCAGATCGTGCAGCGCCATGCCGAAACGGAACGGATTTTAGTGGTGAGCCATAATTTTCCAATTCTCGGGGTCGTTTGCCGGATCACCGGCACGGATCTGAATGATTATCGGAGCTTTCATCTCGATCCCTGTGGCGTCACGCGCCTCGCCTACCATGCAGGCCATTGGAACCTGACCGAAGTCAACGGCCGAGAGTATACCCGGTCGCGCTTGCCCTATGCGCAGAACGGCAGATCATCTGCAACTAAATGAGCTTTATCGAGCGCCGTTTCGTGCGCATATTCCAATAAGAAAAAACAACCCCGCTAATAGCAGGTAAGCGACGAAGAAGTCCGGCGCGGCCATCCAACCGAAACGACTGGTGATGCCGCCGCTGGTTAGATCATAAGCATGGATGATCCCGAACGCCGAGAGCAAAGCGGCCGCTGCCGCCCATGCGCCGGCTTGTGCAAATCTTCGTTCGATCAAAGCCACACCGATGGCCGCAAGAATCATCGACGAAAAAATAAAACCGCGCTCCAACGAAATCATGCCGCGGATCGCTAAGCTTTGCTGATCGAAGCTTGACAGTCCCGCTGCATACAACGATTTTCCGCCTGCCCGAAGCCCCGTCTCAACCATCAACAATCCCCATCCAGCCAGGGCCGGGACGATGCCAAGAGCGACCGCCGGCGCATGTTCTTTGGGCGTCTCCTGAAATGACTGAGCGACAATGATGATACCAATGTAAAGGAGAATGCCGATTCCAGCCTCGAGGGGTATGACAGCGAGCACGATCTGAATCGTTCCCGTAAAACAGAGAAGGCTAATAAAAATTCCGTTCAAAGCGGAATATCCGGAGCGCGCGCCCAACCGTTTCCAACCCGGATGACCAATATAGATGGTGGTTGGGAAAACGCTGCCGAATAGCGCCGCGACCACCGAACCGATGCCGTTGGCCATGAGGGATGGAAATGTGCGGAATCGATCGCCGGCGGCTTCGGCGCTCTCGATGTTCTGCAGCGACCCGACGACATTGAAAATTGCCATCGGCAAAATGACCGAGAAATAGCTCAGAAATGCCGGATCCGTGATCGCCTGCCACAAAGAATCGCCTGAATATTTCGGTAGCGAAAGAGCATACGAGCCTGCGATAGCATTGCTATTCATGGTTCCAAGCATCCAGCCGAGAACAGTGCCAACGCCGATCGCCAGCATGCCGCCAGGCAAGCCGAGGGGCAATCTTTGGTGCGAAAAGTAAGCAACGAAAATGATTGCCATCGGCAGCAAAGCAACGAGCGGTCGAGCGAAAATCTTGAAGGTAAAATCCATGGCAATAAACGTAATCGCGATGCCGGCCAGCGCCGACAAAAGCGCAGCGCGCGGCGTGGCACGCCGCACGGTCTCGGCGACGAAGGCGCCGGCAATTTCGATTACGCCGTTAAGAAAGCATGCGACCAAGCCGACCTTCCAGGCCCAAACCGGATCTTTGGTTTCAAGATAAATCGGCAGCATAATGAAAAATAAGAACGCAAAAAGGCTTACGGTGTTGATCCCGTAGGGGAGCGCCGTCACATCTTCGCGGCCGGTCTCGCGCGCTAAACGCCTCGCCTGCCAGGCGTAAAAAAAATTCCCCACCAGAATTGAAATGGCCGCGCCGGGAAGAATCCGGCCGAAAATGTACTCGTTCGGCAGGTGAATCAGCTCGCGGCAAAGACTGACGATCAGAATGAGCTGGATGAGATTATCGATCATCAATCCAAAGAACCCGTCCAGATCTTTGCGGACGAACCAAGGTGGATTGAACGAAGTTTGTCGCATCACACGGAATCTCCAAGCGAAAATTTTCGCGACTGTAGCCGTTGAGATTGTTCTAAGTCAAATCTCAGTTGATTAGGTTGGGTGATAATTACGTGCGCGCCAATTCGCGAATTTTACACATGTGGTCTCGAAGGCTCGAACTGTTTGGGTGCTGCCGAACAATTAACTAACGAACTGCGGCGCAGACGCTTTCAAAGGTCGCGACCGAGCCGCTCGAGGCCAAGAGCTTTCTATTGAGGTGATGATCTAGGGTAAATACCGGCTTTTCCGCCGCCAGAGCGGCTCTGGCGAGGTTCAACGACGCGCTTCCTTCCGGTGCGGAGAGTACGAGCAGGGCCGCGGCTAATGTAATAACCAGTTCGTTCCTGCGAATCGATGCTTCCCTACTAATCCGCTTGGCGTTCGGAGTACAGTGCGTCAGCAGCAAACCGTTGTTCTGCGCAACCAACTGGTTGAGTTCCGCCGAAGGTTTGAACCGGTCGAGGGCTTTGGATGTGCAAAAAACCAAAGAAGCTTGCTCAGTCAGTAAGATCCGAAGACACTCCTGCTCCAATTGCGAATGCCAACCGCTAATGAAACTGATATTCCTTGAAGCGGCCAGTCGTTTTATCAGCTGTAAACTCATCCATTCGAGATCGCGTTCGGTCTGTCGAGCCGAGATGAGCGCAAGCAGTGGGCGTCGGAGAATTTC
>DATBEY010000481.1:0-16346 GCA_036558765.1 Binatia bacterium
TCTCGGCCTGAAATCCGAGCCGCGCAGGACCGCGCGAACTTCCTCGTAAAGGGTTGTCATTGTATTTGCAAGACAGCTACAGATAGAAACACGTCGCCGGAAAACTCGCAACGTTTGGCTAGCGCTAAAAAGACTGTGTCAAGGCGGTAAATAAGCTAGCAGTGCCGCTGGGAGTCGGCCATCCGGCCGATAGCTTCCGTGCCCGAGAGCTTAATAGTCAAAGCATGCGCAACACTGCTCACGTCCTGAAGACTCGATTTCAACGGTCGGTTAAGATTGCCGAGAGAAACTTTAAAGCGTTAAATCCGCGTCCGCATTCAACGCGTAATCATCGCGACGGCCACGCTTGAGCCAGTGATAGCCGGTCAGGGCGATCATCGCTCCATTATCCGTGCAGAACTTTGGTGCGGGGTAGAAGACTTGCAGTTGATGGCCATTCGCCCGTTCGGTCATTTTGGCACGCAGTCGGCTGTTCGCCGCAACGCCACCGGAAAGGACGATCCGGTCAATTCGGTGCGCCACGGCAGCTTTGATGGTTGGATCGACGAGCATATCGACAACCGCTTCCTGGAAGCTTGCCGCGACGTCCTGTTTTTGCGCCAGGCGCTGCTCCCGGTCGCCGCTATTGAGATAGTGCCATACAGCGGTCTTGATGCCGCTAAAGCTAAAATCGTACAAGTTTTTTTTGAGCCGCGCGCGCGGAAACCGAATCGCCTCGGGGTTGCCGTCCTTTGCGAGATTGTCGATGATTCGTCCGCCGGGATAGCCAAGCCCCATCATTTTGGCAACCTTGTCGTAGGCCTCACCGGCCGCATCATCGCGTGTCCCGCCCAAATGGCGATAGTTACCGATGTCGTTAACTCGGTAGAGGAGCGTGTGACCTCCCGAAGCCAGCAGGGCAATGTAAGGAAACGCCACCTCATGCTCCAATTGGATCGCGAGCAAATGCGCTTCCAGGTGATTGACACCGACATAAGGTATGCCCGAACGAAAAGAAACCCCTTTGACCAGCGAGAGTCCCACGAGCAAAGAACCGACTAGACCCGGACCATAGGTCACGCCCATGCCGTCTAAATCCGCTAATTTCACTCCGGCGTTTTCAAGCGCGGCATCGATAATCGCTAGGATATTTTTGATGTGCTGGCGTGATGCGAGCTCCGGCACAACACCCCCGTACGCTCCATGCACTTGGTCCTGTGAAGAAACGACGTTGGAGAGAATCTTTGTGCCATCCTGTAACACCGCTGCCGCTGTGTCATCGCACGAGGTTTCTACTCCCAGGGTCAGCATGGACAAACCTACTTCGCCGAGGATGAGCTATCGCTTTGTAGCCGGAGGAGACCATCGGTCGCCGTCCGATTTCCAGAGTTCAGACGCACCGCTTGTTGATAGCTTGCTTCGGCACTTTGAAATTGACCGAGGGCTCGGTAATTCTCGCCCCGAAGCGCATGAACTTCTGCAAGCCAGAACGGCTCGTTACGCAAGCGGGACTCGGCAATATCCAGAAAGTTGAGGGACTCGCGATAATGTCCGAGCCGGTACTGCGCCTTGGCCAAATAAAAATATCCGTAGGGATTGGTCGAATCGATGACGATGGTTTTTTCCAGGCGCGCGAGCGCTTTGGCCGGCTCGCCGCTATCGAGAAGTTTTTTGCCTTCTTCGGTGAGACGCAAAGAAGCGGCGCGTTGTGGCGTGACTCCAGGCGTAATCTTCGCGAGCAATGAGCTGTCATCGGCCAACGCCGGCCGCGTTGGTTCGGGCACAGGCAGGATTTCATCGACACTCGGTAGTGACGCGGATTCCATCGTCTCTTTGCCTGGAGCGCGCTCCGGCTGCAGCTTATCCTTGAGTTCCTGCTCGCGAATCTTTGGTTCCTGAGGGAATGGCTTTCGCGCGGTTTCGACAGCCGCCGGAGGAGGAGGAACAGGTGGTGGCGCCGGCGGCGGTGTCCGGATGACAGGATTACTAACCGGTGGAACGGGAATTCGATACGGCCGCGGCGGCTCGCATGCCGCGCACGTGATTAGCGAAGCGATACTGATAGCGTAAAAAAAAATGTGACGATCAAAGCCACGCATGGCCGGAAGAAATCATAGCGGTTCCGAAGAAGCGCGCGCCGGCACGGCCGCGGGTGGGCAGGGCACGATCGTACCTTCCTCTCCCGGTGGACAACTGTTCGGTGCCTCCTCGCTGCCCGGCATGGGCGCGGGCGCAACAAAGTCGGTTACCGGCATGGTGGCCGTAGCGCTCTTCATAAAGTCAGTCCAAATCGGTAGCGCCGCTTCTGCACCGGACAGATTCAACTTACTAGGACCGTCAAAGCCTACCCAAACAACTGCCAGCAAGTCGGGCGTGTAACCGACAAACCAGGCGTCTTTGTAATCGTTAGTCGTGCCGGTTTTTCCAGCCGCCGGACGGGTGAACCCCCAGCGTCGAGCCATCGCTCCGGTGCCGCGGTCTAGCACTCCTTTGAGCAAATCATTCATTATGGACGCGAGCTGTGGCGAGATCACCTGCTCGCTTCGGACATCGCGCTTCTCCAACACTTTAGTATTTTGATCAATCACGTTCCGCACCGCCAATGGACGCGGCCGCACGCCGCCGTTGGCCAGAGTCGAATAGGCGACTGCCACTTCGAGCGGCGTGACCTCCGCGGCGCCGAGAGCAAGCGACGGCACTGCCGGCAAAGAGCTTTGGATGCCGAGACGATGCGCAATGTCGCGCACGCGCCGAATCCCCACATCCTGCGCCACCCGACTGGTCGCTGAATTGAGCGAATTTTCCAAAGCGCGGCGGAAAGTCACCGCCCCGAAATACTCGTTGCGATAATTGCTCGGCTGCCAGTCGCGTCCGTCATAGCTCCAGGTGAATTGACTGTCGTTGATAATCGTATCCGGCGTGTATTTAATCCCGCTTTGGCCGCCGTACATGAGCGCGGCGAGATAAACGAACGGCTTGAAGACCGAGCCGGGCTGGCGCTTGGCCTGGAAAACGCGATTGAATTGCGACTTGGAATAGTTTCGTCCGCCGACCATCGCCTTGATCTCGCCGGTTTGCGGCCGCAGCACGACAATCGCTCCCTCCAGGCTATCCTCGCCTTTCCGACGCAATGCCGGGTGCGCGGCTTCGAGTTTGTTCAAGCCTTCCACCAGAGATCGTTCGGCGATTTTTTGCAGCTGCAGATCAAGACTGCTGAAAATTCTCAGCCCTTCTTTCGTTAGAACCGCATTGGAATAGTTTTCTTCCAGCTCGCGGCGCAGATAATCGACATAGAAAGGCGCGTCATTGGTCACCTTGACGAGCGCGTGCTGCGGCAGCTTTTCCCGCAGCGCCGCGTCGTACTGCTTGCGCGTGATAATCTGATCGTCGAGGAGCTTCGCCAACACCACGTTACGGCGTCGCGTAGCCGCCTCGTAACTGCGGTACGGAGACAGCCGATTGGGCGCCCGAATCAAGCCTGCGAGCAGCGCGCATTCACCGGTGGTCAAGTCCGACAGAGGCTTGGCGAAATAAAATTGTGCCGCTTCCCAGACCCCGAAAATTCCTTGCGAGCCTTTTTGCCCGAGGTAGATTTCGTTCAGGTAATTTTCCAGGATGGTGTCCTTCGAATACTTGCGCTCGGCAATCAGCGCCATGAGCGCCTCGGGAATTTTTCGGCTCATGGTGCGCTCATCGGAGAGAAAAAAGTTCTTCACCAACTGCTGGGTCAAAGTGCTCCCGCCCTGTTGATAGCTCAGGGTACGCAAGTTTACCCACATGGCGCGCAGAATTCCCATAGGATCTACGCCGTGGTGCCGATAAAAACGTTCGTCTTCCACCGCCAGGATCGCTTTCACCAGGAGCGGCGGCACGTCCGCCAATTTGACCAGCCTGCGTTCCTGCCAGATCCGTTCGTAGAGCCCGGTGACAAGCTCGGGTTCGAGCTCGAGCGAAAACATTTCCTGTCCGGTGGCGAGATTTTCGATGCGCGCTACCGCGTTGCCCTGGAACGAGAGCCGCACAGGCACGCCTTTGAATTGCTCGGTCGGAAAAGCAAAATCGTGCAGAAAAACTTCGAGCGTGCTGGACGAGCGCAACACGCGATATTCACCCTTCCTGCGCAACTCGCCGCTAGTTTCGTAATAACCGAGCCGGCGCAGCTTCTCGATTAAATTTTCAGAGCGCAGAGGGGCGCCCACATATAAGAGATAACTGTCGGAATAGATCTTCGACGGAAAGACCCACTTTCGGCCTTCGAACTTTTCCGTGACCGTACTTTCCAACTGCTTCAAGTACCACGCGCCGAAAACGAGGCCAGTGGAGGTGATCACCAAGAGGACGAGAAGGGAAATCGTAAAAAATCGGAGCTTGGATTGTGTCAAGCTTGCGCCTCGGAATAGGTAATTTTCGCGCAGAACCGACGCAAAAGCAACGAGAGCGGATCTAAATCCGCTCTCGTTGCATCGAGTGAATGGTCGAAAGATCAGCGCTCAGGCTTGAGCGCTAGAAAGAGTGTGTTATCGCCGCGCCTGACCAGGAAGAGCACACCGCGTCCTTTACGCGCGCCGGCGATGGCTTTTTTGTATTCGTCGAGATTGCGAACCGTCTTGCGGTCCACTTCCAAGATAATGTCGCCACGGCGGATGCCCGCTTCATCGGCGGCGCTACCAGGTTCCACAGCCGTAACCACAACACCTTCCGATTTTTCCAGTCCCAAGCTTTCCGCCATTTGCGGCGTGAGGCGCTGAACGGTCAATCCCAGTTCACCCTTTTCCGGCGCCGTCGCGACCACTTCCTCATCCTTGAGTTCACCGACGGCCACCGTGAGCGTAACTTCTTTTTTATCGCGCAGTACTTTCAGCTGCGCTTTTTTGTCCACGGCGGTGCGGGCCACCAGGATCGGCAGATCGCCCGAATCTTTGACTTCCTTGCCGTCGAACTCGACAATGACGTCGCCGACCTTGACACCTGCCTTGTCTGCCGGCCCATCCTTAGAAACATTGGCGACCAGCGCGCCGGAAGCTTTCTCCATTCCCAAACTTTCGGCGATTTCGGGCGTCACTTTTTGTATCAGGACGCCGAGATAGCCACGCGTGACTTTCCCTTTGCCGCGAAGCTGCGGCAACAATTCTTTGACAAGATTGATGGGAATGGCGAAGCCAATACCGATGTTGCCTCCGGTGCGGCTGAAAATGGCGGTATTGATGCCGATCACTTCGCCGCGCAAATTGATCAGCGGCCCGCCCGAATTGCCGGGATTGATCGAGGCATCAGTCTGAATGAAATTGTCATACGGCCCCTGACCGATATGTCGGCCCTTGGCGCTGACGATTCCCGATGTCACCGTGCTGTCGAGTCCGAACGGATTACCGATCGCGACGACCCATTCGCCGACTTCAAGCTTATCCGAGTCGCCCAGGCTGGCGGCGGGAAGGTTCGGCTTGCCTTCGATTCTTATGATAGCGATATCGGTTTTCTGATCGCGCCCGATGACTTTGGCTTCGTATTCCTGATCATCGGAGAGCTTGACGACGATCTTGCTGGCATTCTCGACGACATGGTTGTTGGTCAGAATTGAACCGTCACCATCGATGATAAATCCGGAACCCAAACTTCGCTGTCGCTGCGGACCGCGTGGCACCGGCCCGCCAAAAAAACGGCGCCAGAAATCATTGAAAGGATCCTCTTCGCCGAAGGGGCTGCCGAACTCCGGCGATGCGCCGCGCCCCTCGCTCACCTGGGTGGTTGAAATGTTGACCACCACCGGCCGCATTTTTTTTGCCAAGCTGACAAAATCAGGAAGCCCGGCGCTTGTCCGGACTTCGTTATTGCCCGCATCTCCCAAAAGGTTGACCGCCCGGCTGGGCGCCAACCAGTCCAGGCTGCCACTGATTCCCAGTCCTATGGCGAGCGAAACCAAGGCGATCAATACGGCTCCGTTCAAGCCTACGCCGTCGCCCCAGACCTCTTTCAGTTTCATCGATGACTCCTATCGTTTTTTGACCGCCTCAACGTATTTCATGCGCAAATCGAACAAAATGTCTTCCATCAGCCGATCCTCGCTGGCATTGAGATTTCCTCGCGTTTTATCTTTCAGCAATCCGAGGATATCAATCATTTGCTTGGCCGTGGGCACATCAATTTCAACGTTGCCGCTCACCGGGTTGGCAATCTCGCCGAGATGCATGAGCGCTTGCGTGCTCAAACCAATCACAAACGTCGAAAAATTGATCTCCGGCAAGGTCTCACTGCTGGTTGGGCCGCTCGCCTCGCGACGCTCTTCGCTGGATTTCGGCTGAGCCTCGGATTGCTCCGGAGCCTCTTCCCGCGCCTCACCTGTATCCGGTGAGAAACGCCGCCGATCCTGCACCGTAAACCCCTTACCCGTCTGTTTGGATTCTTCATCAGCCATGGTTCAACTCCGAAATCGCACGAAAAAAAACCTGGCCATCGTGCGACTCTCAAGTCGTCCGATTACCAGGCATGTTATATCCTAATTGCAGCGCTTCGTAATTCTCTGCCGATGACGAATGTGGAGCCGTGCTCAGTTTAACGTAACCGGCTGCTTTTGCTTTTGTTTCGCCAATCTTTCTTGCCTCAAAATGTAATCCCTGCCTGCCGTCGTGTCAAGGTAAGCACCTCGGGAAGCCGAGCCAATGTCTGAATCACCTCATCGGGCACCAGCGCTGTCAGACAGCAACGGTGCGGACAATTTTTCATCGCGGAAGTTTCGCAGGGTGAACAATAGACAGGATGTCGTACAATCGTAACTCTCGTGCCGCGCGGCGCCCACTGTTCAATATCCGAGGGACCGAACAAAGCGATCGTTCTAACACGAACTGCGGCGGCAAGATGCGACACGCCACTATCGTTGCCAACGTATAGATCGCTACCAGCAATGAGCGCCGCCAGCTGACCCAAACGCAATCCAGAGACTGTGACGCAGTGACGCGACAGCCGATCGACTCCGCCGCGTTCTTCCTCGACGGGGCCCAAGGGCAAAACCACGTGTCCTCCCGTGGCCGTTCGCCACCAGTTCACGACGCGAACAAAAAATTCCTCCGGCCAGTTCTTTTCGCGCGCTCCGCTTCCTGCTCCGATCACCAGCACAGGATGCCCGTTGAGCTTGTGCTTTGTCCAGAAATCCACGCGCCACTCGATCGCCTCAGCACGGAGGTGAATTACGGGTTGCGGTCTGAGAATTCCACCGGTGCGGAGACAGCTTAAATAATGATCGACCTGATGAATGCGAGCCCCCGCGGGACGAAAAGGAAAAATTTGTGCTCTGCCGAATGACGCAGCGGTAATGCGGCGGACGAAATCGGCTTGCTGGCTCCCCAGCCAAGAATAAACCGCCGAGTAAGCGCCAAACAAACTCTGCGCTTCGTCGTCAGTGCCAGGCTCCGCTGTGAAGAGTTTTCGGATTGCTGATCGTTCGAGCGGTTGGACCGTGATTCCCTCCGGCACGAGATCGGCGAACTCGCTGCGCGCATAAAGGTCAACGTGCGAGCCTTCGGCGAGCAGCTGCAGCGTAGGGACAAAGCAGATGAAGTCGCCGAGGGCACCAGGAAAGAGCACGCAGGTTTTTTGCGCGGTTAACATCTGAGCGTTGTTAAAGAGCGATTTCATTGACTTTGACGGGGTGAAAATATAGCATTCGCATAGGTACAAATCGAATTTCTCGCCCTTCCGAAAGACGAGTGACTGCACCAGTGGCAAATTTGAACGGCGCCAGATCCGTCCTGGATCTGATCGGCTCCACTCCCGTCGTTAAACTTAAGGCGCTCCCGGGAAAAAACGATGCCGAAGTTTGGGCCAAATTGGAGTCATTCAATCCCGGGGGATCGGTCAAAGATCGTATTTGTCTCAATATGATCGAGACGGCGGAACGCCAGGGCAAGCTCAAACCGGGCGCGACGATCGTTGAGCCCACCAGCGGCAATACAGGCATTGGCCTCGCGCTCATCGCGGCGGTGAAGGGTTATCGACTCATCCTGACCATGCCCGATACAATGAGCGAGGAGCGGCGGAGCCTCCTGTGCGCTTACGGTGCGCGGCTGATCTTGACTCCGGACACCAAAGGGATGGGCGGCGCGATTCATAAAGCCGAAGAATTGCTGCAGCAAAACAGTGATTATTTTATGCCGCAGCAGTTCAACAACCCGGCGAATCCAGACGTGCACCGCCGCACCACGGCGGTCGAAATGCTGAAGCAATTCAAGCGCATCGATGCATTTGTTGCCGGGGTCGGCACGGGCGGCACGATCACGGGTGTCGGCGAGGTTCTCAAGCAAAAAATGAAGGGCGTGAGAATATGCGCCGTCGAGCCCGCAGCTTCACCCGTCATATCGGGCGGGGAGCCGGGCTTCCACAAAATTCAGGGCATCGGCGCAGGCTTCATTCCGGCGGTATTGAACCGGCAAATTCTCGACGAGGTGATCACCGTAAGCGATGAAGACGCCACCACCTACACCCGCCGCTTGGCGGCTGAGGAAGGTCTGCTGGTCGGGATCTCTTCGGGCGCGGCATGCTGCGCTGCGCTCAAAGTGGCCCAGACTCTTGGCGCCGGTCACGTCGTGGTCACGATCTTCGCGGACAAAGGCGAACATTATTTGAGCACCGATCTTTTCAGTGACAAAAAATGGACCCGAAATTTGAACGACTGACCCAAATTCTGCGCGACCAGCAAAAAGTGCTCGTGGCTTTTTCTGCCGGCGTTGACTCGACCTTTTTGCTAAAGACTGCCCACTTAGCTCTCGGCGAAGGAGTTGTCGCTCTGACCGCAGCTTCGCCCACCGCGCCTCCCGGCGAGCTCGAAGCTGCCAAGGGTTTTGCTGCGGATTTGGGATGCCGTCATATTGTGCTCGATTCTCACGAATTGGCGAATCCGTTATTCGCCAAAAATCCGGTTAACCGCTGCTTTTTCTGCAAAGACGAACTCTATCGCATTTGCCGCGAACAAGCGGACCATCTCGGCATCGCGACGATCATTGACGGCACGAACCTCGACGATTTGCACGATCATCGACCTGGCTTACAAGCTGCTAATGAATGGGGCGTGCGCCATCCTCTGGTTGAAGCGGAGATGACGAAGGAAGATATCCGGCGCTATAGTCAGATGCTCGCTCTACCCACTTGGGACAAGCCGTCCAGTCCCTGTCTGTCTTCCCGATTTCCGTACGGAACTGAGATCGATCTCGAGAAGCTGCGCAAAGTGGGCGCCTGTGAGTTCTTTTTGAAGCAACTGCAGTTTCGGGAGTTTCGCGTCCGCTATCACGGCGATCTCGCGCGCATCGAGCTCGCGCCCAATGAAATCGAGCGTATGCTTGATTCTTCGATCCGCGCTGCGGTCGTCAGCAAATTCAAGGAAGTGGGTTTCAATTACGTGAGCGTCGACCTGCAAGGTTTTCGCAGCGGCAGCCTCAATGAGGTGCTGCGGAAAAAATCCGCCTAGGAAACACGTCCCTCTCGCAGCAAAAGTTCCGCGAGCCAGACATCCTCCGGCACGGTGATTTTAAAGTTCAGTCGCTCGCCCTGGACGACAAACACCCGCTTGCCATACCGCTCCACCGCGAGCGCATCGTCGCTAACTTCGAGTCCGGCACTCGCCGCATGCGCGTGCGCGGCAACGATCAGCTCGCGCCGGAAGACCTGCGGCGTCTGGATCTCCCACAGCGAATCGCGTTCAAGCGTTCTTTCAACCCAGTGATCTTGAGTGACCAACTTGATCGTGTCCTGCGCCGGCAATCCGGGCACCACAGCGTCTCGGCGTATCGCTGTTTCGATACAGCGAACGATCAGTTCCGCGGAGACAAACGGTCGCGCCGCGTCATGGATCAAAACAAGGTCGTTCTCGCTGCCGGTCTGTTCCAAACCGCGCTGGGCCGACTGCTGGCGCGTCGCCCCGCCGACCTGTAGATGCCATGGCCGATCGCGCAGAGCCGGGTCGGCTTTGAGGAGCGCTTCGCAGCGTTCGAGCTGAGCGGCGCCAATCACCAACGTGACTCGCTCGATCATCTTCACTGAAAAAATCCGCTCGACGGTTCGAAGCACCAGCGGACGACCGGCGATCGATGCGAAGGCTTTTGGCACGCGGCCGCCAAGACGGCGCCCTTCTCCCGCAGCCAGAACAATAGCACTGACGCGCATAATGCCTCAAAATAAAAGAGCCGAGACAGGCGTTCTCGGCTCTTGTGACAATCGTAGGGACAAGAAAATTAGTGCGTAAAGATGTGCCGCAACTCCTCCATGATTTTTTCCTCGGAATGGGAGCGTGCGATCGAAAGTTCTTTGACCAAGAGATTACGCGCCGTGTCAAGCATCTTCCGCTCGCCGAACGAAAGTTCTTTATCGCCCTTCAAAACGAAAAGATCGCGCAATACTTTCGCGATCTCGAGGATCGATCCGGTTTTGATTTTTTCGGTGTATTCGCGATAGCGGCGGTTCCAGGTCTGCTGATCCGTTTCGACTTTTTTCTGACGCAACACCTTGTAGACCTTCATGACCATGGCGCGATCGATGATTTTGCGGAGACCGACCGATTCGACGTTGTCGATCGGAATCATTATTTTCATGTCGGTTTCGAGAATTCGCAACATGTAAAACCTTTTTTCCGTGCCCGATATGACGTGGCTGCGAATCGCCTCAATCTCACCCACGCCATGCGCGGGATAAACGACTTTCTCACCTACCTTGAACATAGGCATCTCCTCCTGAGCCGAAGTCTCTCAGCGTTTTAAAGGAACTTTGCCGGATCGGATTAGTAAATCTGTCGAAGGACTTGAATGACGGAAGTAGCGATGTTTGAAAAAGCAGCTGCAACAGTGGGGGGTTTGCGTTAAGGGTCTCCAGCATGCCGCTCTCTTCGCCGACGAGTCAAAAAAATTAGCAGTCGATAATTCCTGACCGCTAATGTCATTCGGGCAACAAATAACTTATATACCAGAGGAGGAGAGTACGTCAAGGGCAGTGGGAAACCCGCAAAAAAAACTGTGTTACAATCATTTACATGCGAAATATCCACATCTGCTCGAAGTGATAGTTGCCTCCGTCCTGGGGTTCGCTAACCTTTCAGGTGATCTGCAGAGTCATGGCAAGGGCGTCTTCTCCGTCATCCGAATAATAGCCTTTGCGAATGCCCGTTGTTGCGAATCCGAACTTTCGATAAAGCGTTTGTGCCGGGAGATTTGAGCGGCGAACCTCAAGCAATACTCGATTAAACGATTGGCGCCGCGCTTCGCCGATCACCTCGGCTAAAAGGGCGCAGGCGATGCCGCGTCGCCGGTACTCCAAATGAACCGCAATGTTATGGATGTCAATGGCGTCGGGCAGCAGCCAGAACAGAATGTAGCCCACCGTCCGATTATCGAGCTCAGCCAAAATGGAGCGGGCACACGGCACTTGTAGCTCCTGTAGAAAAAACCCTTCGCTCCACGGAAAGCGAAACGACATTCGCTCGATCACCATCACTTCATCGAGATCCGCGGTCGTGATGGGTCTAAAAAACAGAGTCTCGGACGAGACTAACGCAGCATCCGCTGCCATCTGCCGGTGGCCCTCTGCCGATTGTCCGGTAGCTATTTTTGGGTTGGGATCGATTCGATCTTTCAAAAAGATATCGCGCCTGCTTGAGCTTTCACCAGAAGCACTTCGAGAAGCTTATTGTCAAAGTGATGTACAAAACCCGCAATCCTCTCGCGCAGTGGAATGACCGTCGTGAATTCCGGCGGAAAGGCGCCGATGCTGGAAGAGATCTTTCTCACATTTTCATCGGTGCACTTGCCCTTGACGATCAATTCTTCATCGCCCAGCGTGAGATCGTAATCATAGTCGGGCATCGAGTCGGGCAGCCGCTCGCGGTTGGCAATTCCGATATCAGGAATATAGCGCGGAAATTCCATGCGGACGAGAAACGACTTACCGCGATCTTCAACGGTGTACGCATTGCCGTAGCGTCTTTCGCGTTCAACCTTATCAACGAAGCCTTCGGAGTAGAATCCTTGGACCGGAACGGGAATGTCGCGGACGAGACCAGTGTAGCGTTGCAAGAGTGGTGCGATGACAATGCCTAGCGGCGCACCGTAAAAAGATGCGAGGAACTTCATTTCATTCGCTGGCTTAGCGCTAAAAATCCCATCTTTGAGTCGAACTACTCCTTCGAGCCCCGCAAGGAGCAACCCGATTAGGATGTACCTGTTGACATCCTGACTGAAAATAATTTGCGGCCCGTTTATGAATGCCGCAACCGCGATAAAAACGATTGGATAGAGCACCGCGTTATGAACGATGTTGACCGCGGTGCTTCCGGCCGCAGTGAACAAGGGCGTCTGCATTGCGATCTCGAGCCGTTTTTTGATCCCATGGGGTAGCGCGCCGATTACCGGCTGTAATAAGACAACCGCTAATCTAACACCGCCTGTGAGAGGGCTGCGCTCCCCCGCATATTGTTTTGATGCTTCTTCGAAGCTGATTGGCAGTTCCTTGGGAAATGTTTTCTTGAGTCTGGGTTGGCTTTTTGTCGGGGCGGCTTTGGGAACAACCGCTGCCGCAGCCGCTTTGGCGACGGGTGCTACGCTAGCGACCGTGGGCGGCGGCGCAGCACCAGATGGCGCAGCAGTCACTGGCTTACTTGCCGGCTTCGCTTCAGGAGCCTGAACAGGAGCCGGTTTCGGCTCACCCTCGGCAGCTTTCTCGGTTGCCGCTGCGGCGCCGTCGCTTTGAGCTTTTCTGAACCGCGATTGAAACCCGTTGCCGAAATCCGTTTCGGGGTGCAAAGCGCGCGCCCGGGCGATCAACACTTCTTCGGACTCGATATTGTTCGGATCGGTCACGCACACATCCACCGGGCAAACCGCAGCGCACGCTTCGTAGTCATGAAATCCGACACATTCGGTGCACAGCTTTGGATCAATTACGTAAACAGGATCACCCTGGCTAATTGCGTTATTTGGGCATTCCGGCTCACACGCGCCGCAATTAATGCAATCGCTGGTAATCATCGTTGCCATGGGGAAGCTCCTCGTAAACTGCTTTTTTAATTACGTGTTTCACTCTGTCTTGTCAATAATTTAGGACGTTGTTGCAACTCGCAAAAACTTCATGTTAGCTAACGGACCAAGGCGGCGTACCCAAGTGGTTAAGGGAGAGGTCTGCAAAACCTCGATGCAGCGGTTCGAATCCGCTCGCCGCCTCCAGATAAATCCCGAATTCGCTCAGGCGCCACTTCATCGCGGATATCAGCGTCCTAGAAGCCGATCCAACTCGCCCGTGGCGTCCAATTCCTGCGCATCGTCATAGCCGCCAATCGGCGCGCCATCGATAAAGATCTGCGGCACGGTCATACGGCGCGATAGCTTCTCCATTTCCGCCCGGAGCTGTGGGTCATCGGTGACGTCGATCTCCTCGAACTGCACAGCCTTTTTTCGCAGCAGAGTTTTGGCCGCGTGGCAATAAGGACAATAGCTTGTCGTGTAGACCCGTACGTGAGCCATTACAAATAGCTCCCCTTTCTTCTCTTAATCAAAGCATTGCTTGAAACCCGTCATTGATTTTGCGAAGAGTGTTGCGTGAAATTAGTCGGCCTAACCGGCGGCATCGCATCAGGCAAAAGCACCGTGGCGAAAATCCTTCAAAGTTTAGGCGCCGCCATTGTCAATGCGGACGATTTGGCCCGCGAAGTGGTCGAACCTGGACGCGAGGCATGGCAAGAAATCGTCGCATCCTTCGGGGCCGGTGTCTTGCAAAGCGATCAAAACCTCGATCGTCAAAAACTGCGCACGTTGATCTTTAATCAGCCTGAGGCCCGAAAACGACTGGAATCGATCATTCATCCACGCGTGCGCGCCCTCGCTGAAGAAAGAATACGACAGTATGCTGCGGCGGGCTACCCCGTAGTCATTTATGAAGTGCCGCTGCTCTTCGAAGGGAATCTGCAGGAGTGGCTGCGTCCGGTGATCTTGGTCGCCTGCGATGTCGAAACCCAAACCGTTCGTTTACAGAAACGCGATCACCTCACGGCCGCTGACGCCGAGAAGCATATTGCAGCGCAGATGAGCTTGAACGACAAGCGGCGGCTCGCCGATTACGTCATTGAAAACAACGGCAGTTTGGAAGATCTCGAACGGCAAACGCGGCAAATCCTGGAACAACTCAAAGCTACTTGACGCGTTCGAGATACGAGCCATCGGTCGGATCGACGCGCACTTTATCTCCGACTTGGACAAACGGCGGCACTTGCACCGTCACTCCGGTTTCCAGCTTAGCCGGTTTGTAGGACGCGCTCGCGGTTGCGCCTTTCATCGAAGGCTCCGTGTCGACAACTTCCAGATCGACCGTGGAAGGCGGATTGATCCCTACCGGCCTACCCTCATGAAACTCGATACCGACGATGGAATTCGGCAACAGAAATGAAAGTAAATCGCCGATGTCTTCTTTTGTCAACGCAACCTGCTCGTAATTCTCCAGGTCCATGAAAGTGTGCAAGTCCCCTTCTGCGTAGAGGTATTGCATCTGGCGATTGTCAAGGATCGCCTGATCGACGCGATCTTCCGAGCGAAACTTGTACTCCGTCCCGATCCCCGTTCGGAGATTTTTCATCTTGGTCTGCATGAAGCCGCGTTTATTTCCAGGGGTCAGATGATGCACAGCAGTGACGCGAAACAAGTCGCCGCTGTGGATGATAATCATTCCGGGCCGAAGTTGGGTCGCTTGAACCATTGACTACCGTCTCTCTTTCAATTGAATTGCCAATTGGTTAGCAGTTTCCCGGCGCCGCTTCAACGAGGCGCAATCTCACGCATACAGGCCGCGCCAAAGCATTGCGCGAGTTACCCGATCAATGCCGATCATCAGCGCCGCAAGCCGCATGTCGACATCCTGTTTTTCGCTCATGCGGAGCACCTCGTGAAATGATTTGACTAAAATTTCGCGCAGCTTGCTGTTGACCTCAACTTCGTTCCAGAAGAAATTTTGCAGGTCTTGCACCCATTCAAAATACGAGACCACCACTCCACCCGCGTTCGCCAGGATGTCGGGAATCAGGAAGATCCCGTTCTCACGTAAAATCGTATCGGCGTCGGGCGTCGTTGGCCCGTTCGCACCTTCCGCGAGTATACGGCAGTGAATCTTCGCCGCATTGGCTTTTGTGATCTGCATTTCGAGGGCCGCCGGCACCAGCACGTCGCACTTGAGTTCCAGCAATTGTTCGTTGCTGATCTTGTCCCCATACGGGCAGCCTTCCAAACTGTGGTTTTTGTCGGCAAGCTCCAACAGTTTTTCCACCGGCAATCCTTTCTCATCGACAAAACCGCCGGTACGGTCGGAAACGCCAATCACTTTTACGCCGATATTGGCAAGCTCTTTGACTGCCACGGACCCCACATTGCCGAAACCCTGCACCACGGCCGTGCACCGGCTCAGTTCGATATTCAGGTGCTTGGCGGCTTCGAGAATCATGTATACAACCCCGCGACCGGTCGCCTCGCGCCGTCCGAGAGTGCCGCCGATGGCCACCGGCTTTCCCGTGACGATCTCAGGTACCGCATGTCCTTTGTGCTGCGAATAGGTGTCCATGATCCATGCCATCACCTGCTCGTTGGTACCCATATCCGGCGCCGGAACGTCGACTTCCGGCCCGATCACGTTGATAATCTCGGCAGTGAAGCGGCGGGTCATCGATTGCAGCTCGTGGCGTGACAGCGCCGCCGGATCGCAGGTGATTCCGCCCTTCGCTCCACCCAAGGGCAGACCGACCAGTGAACATTTCCATGTCATCCACATCGCGAGCGCGGCGACTTCACCGAGATTGACCGCCGGGTGATACCGAATGCCGCCTTTGAAGGGACCCAAGACATCATTGTGCTGTACCCGATAGCCGGTAAAAACTTTGACTCCGCCGTTATCCATGCGCGTCGGCACGCTGACAATCAGCGCCCGATCGGGACGGCGCAAGCGGCGCGCAACATTAGGATCCACGCCCAGCTTCTGTGCCGCGATATCGAACTGCTGTATCGCCATTGCGCTGGTCGCACTATGCCATTCGTCAGCCGCCATGCTGCTCCTCCGTCAGATATCGAGAATACTCGTCCGGATTAGCCCGGCGGCCAACTCATCTGGCGCCCGCCGATCAGATGATAATGCAGATGAAACACGCTTTGTCCTGCATCAGGCCCGGAGTTGACCACCACGCGAAAGCCGCTTTCGCCGATGCCGTGTTCACGAGCGAGCCGAGCGGCAACCTGAAAAACCTCACCGATAAGCTCGGAATCCTGCGGTTCGATGTCGAGCACACCGCCGATGTGCTTGCGAGGAATGATCAGAAAGTGAACCGGCGCTCGTGGTCGTATGTCTTTGAACGCGACCACGCGTTC
>DATBEY010000482.1:0-12304 GCA_036558765.1 Binatia bacterium
TCATTTAAAACCAGGAGATCTCCGGCACTAAGAAAATCGCTGAGCTCCGAAAAACCAGTGTGAGTAATCTCGCCGGAGCTCCGTTGCAGCACGAGAAGCCGAGAGCCCTCGCGCCGACGGCTTGGAACGGCCGCAATCAACGACTCCGGCAAGACATAATCAAATTCCTTCAGATCCATAGATGCAAAGACCGGGAGGGACATAGCTCGTCCTGCCCGCTCACAAGCACTATAAAGTGGCGCGAGAGTATTGCCAGCTTAGTGGTTATTCGTTTTTTTTCAAAAACGGCGTAAGCAAGTCGATCGGCACTGGAAAAATCGTGGTCGAGTTCTTTTCTGAGGCAACTTCGACAAGGCTTTGCAGAAATCTCAGCTGCAGCGCCATCGGTTGCTTGCCGATGACTTCGGCCGCATCTGCAAGCTTCTGCGCTGCTTGAAATTCGCCGTCGGCATGGATCACCTTGGCGCGCCGCTCGCGTTCCGCTTCGGCTTGTTTGGCCATTGCCCGCTGCATCTCTTGGGGCAGATCGATGTACTTCAGCTCGACCAGGACAACTTTGATGCCCCAGGGGTCGGTTTGCTGATCGAGGATTTCCTGGATTCGGCTATTGATTCGTTCTCGTTCGGCGAGCAGCTCGTCCAGTTCGGCCTGGCCGCAGACGCTTCTCAAGGTCACCTGCGCCAATTGCGAAGTCGCAAACAAATAATTTTCCACCTCGACTACGGCGCGGTTCGGATCGAGGACGCGAAAATACAGAACGGCATTGACCTTGACGGATACATTATCGCGCGTGATAACGTCCTGCGGCGGGATATCCATTGTTACCGTGCGCAGGTCCATTTTGACCATTTTTTCGATCCCCGGAATGATATATGTGATACCGGGGCCGCGCGCGCCAACCATGCGTCCGAGGCGAAACACGACGGCGCGCTCATATTCTTTGAGAATCTTGATGCCGCTAATAATCAGAGCAATGACAATAATCAAAAACGTCAGGGGCGCACCGAATCCAAACATAGCTGCTTCCTCCTAGCTCTGTGCGTCACCCTCGGACAATCGTCGCACTTTGAGCTGCATGCCGTCGTAACCGACAACCCGCACTTTTTCGCCGACATCGATCGGCCCATCGGCCTGTGCGCTCCAATTCTCACCATGCACAAATATTCTGCCGCTCGGAGCAAGCTTGCCGCGCACTTCACCGATTTGGCCGATCAAACCTTCTTTGCCAAGCGCCGGGGTGGCCTTCTGCGAGCGGAAAACTAAATAACTGATCGCAAGAACAAAACTCCCTACGGTACCGACGGCGGTAAACACAATCGATCGATCCACCCCGAAATCGGAAATCGGGGTATCAAAGAGCAAGAGCGACCCGAGCGCCAGAGACACGATCCCGCCAATCCCCAACACTCCGAAATTGGGGAAAAACGCCTCGCCAACCAACAAACCCAGGCCCAGCAAAATGAGCGCGAGCCCGGTGTAATTGATGGGCAGCACCTGTAGCGAGGCAAATGCGAGCAATAAACAAATGGCGCCCGCGATACCCGGAAAGAAAACGCCGGGATGCGCAAATTCCATGTAAAGCCCGAGAAAACCCGCCATCATCAAGATATACGCGATATTAGGATCGCCGATGGTGTTGAGCACTTTTTGCTTGAGGCTCATCTCATGACGGATGACCTGCGCGCCTTTGACCGAGAGCATCACGTCTTTGCCGTTGACATCGACTTTTCTTCCATCCGCTTGTTTGAGCAGGTCGTCGATGTCCCTAGCAACGATGTCGATAACGTTTTTCTTGAGCGCTTCTTTCTCCGTGATCGCTACGCTTTTGCGCACAGCCTGGATCGCCCACTCCGTATTGCGGCCGCGTTTTTGCGCGATGCTTTCGCTAAAGGATGCGGTGAAGTTCTCGATCTTCTCACCCATGGCACCTTTGACTTCCTGTCCCGCACCCGCTACCGGATGCGCCGCTCCGATATTCGTTCCCGGAGCCATTGCGGCAATGTGCGCTGCCATCGTGATGAAAACGCCGGCCGATCCTGCGCCGGCGCCGCTCGGCGCAACATAAACCATGAGCGGCACCTCGGCTCCGAGCATCTCTTTGACAATGGTACGGGTTGAATTGAGTAATCCGCCGGGTGTGTCCAACTGGATGATCAGCGCCTTCGCTCCGCCGGCCTTCGCCCGTCCAATGCTCTCGCGAATAAAATCATCGACTGCAGGATTGATGGTGCCATCGATGGAAATCAGATCCACATGCGGCGCGGCGGCGTCCTTGGTTTGCCCCATAACGGAAAACGCCACAGTCAAAAGTAAAATCAGGCAAGACAGCTTAAGAGTCTTCACGGCGCATCTCTTTGATCACCTTCTTGATATCTTCCCAAACCAGCTTTTTGTCCGCCGGATTGCGCAGCAAATAAGCGGGGTGAAATGTCGGCATTAACTTGATGCCATGATAAGTATGCCAGTTACCGCGCAGCTTCGTGATTGGCATCTTGGTTTGCAGGAGCGTCTGAACCGCGAACTTGCCCAAGCCGACGATGATTTCTGGACTAATGAGCTCGATTTGTTTTTTTAGAAATGGCTCGCAGGCCGCCACTTCGTCAGGTTCAGGATTGCGGTTGTCCGGCGGTCGGCACTTGACCACATTTGCGATATAAACGTCCTCGCGTTTGAGCCCGATCCCCTTGGTGATAATATCGGTCAAAAGTTGTCCTGCTCGCCCGACAAAGGGCTCGCCCTGGAGATCTTCGTCCCGCCCGGGCCCCTCTCCGACAAACATCAGATTGGCGCGCGGATTTCCCACGCCGAAAACTAAGTGGGTACGGCCCGAGCATAATTTGCACCTACGGCAATCGCCAATCGCGTCGCGTAGCTCTTCGAGATTTCTGGCCCCAATGGATGGCCCCGCCTGAGAGAACGACTCAGCGCTACTGCTGGCGATGGAACCGGCGCTTTTCCCCGTTGCAGCCTTGCCCTCGCTTCGGTTATCCCTAGCCACTCTCGCTGCCACCTGCGCTCGGCGCTGTAAATGACGGCGCAGCGTGCTCGTTAACAGCAGCAATTCTTCCGTATCACTCAGGTCTGACATCGGCTACCGCTCTCAAACCGGCATGATCTTAGCACCGGCGAGTTATACGTAGCAATGCTAGGGCGCTGTCTATGGCCTCGACCGGCAGCCCGGGAAGATTTATGCGAGCTGCTTCAGTTGTTTCAAGTAAGCGGCCCGAACAGCGGAAAAAAAAGCCAGCGCTTCCGGCCAGAGATAGTCTCGATAGGTATAAGCCAAGCCGTGGAAATGTCCATTGTCATAGAACAACGTCGCTTCCGCGTAAATGCCAGCGCGCAAATAAATCCTCTGGCTGGCATTTTTGGTGGATGCGAGAACGACTTTGTGCGCATCGAGATAGCCGGGGTCGACGTTGATCCGACGCCCGCCGCCGCTGTCGCGATAGCGGTCCTCGATCAGTTGGGTTTTGAGCTTCAACTCCGTTAACTCTTCGGGCGGCAGGAGCGATGAAAATCCGACGAAACACCTCAACAACCCTGAACCCATCTCCTGTTCGTAGTATGTGGACAGATTCCAAGGCAACGCGGCGCTTCGCCGGTCGATCCGACCCATTAGCGCCATCAGGTCTTTTTCAGTTTGAGTGAGGAGTTCCTGAGTCGAGGAGAGTAGCGCGACGAAAAATTTCGCCGGCTTCGGCTCCCGTGGAGTGCCCATTTCAGCTGTGGTTCTTCAAAGCGAGATAGTGGTCGTAAATACAATCGGCGAGATCATCCTTGCTCATAAGCGGCAGCGGGCGAACGACGCCGGTGCGGTCAATGATTGTCGCGACATTGGTATCGCCATCAAAACCGCTCCCCTGTTCCGTGACATTGTTCGCGACGACGATATCAAGATTTTTGTCACGCAATTTCTTTCCCGCATTGGCGGTGAGATTTTCGGTCTCCGCGGCAAAACCGACCAGCCATTTGCCGTCTTTATTCTGCCCCAATTCTTTCAAAATATCGGGATTCGGCTCGAGCCGAAGCTCGATGGCACCTACGCCGCGCTTTATTTTCCCATCGCTTGGCGCCGCAGCATGATAGTCGGCAACCGCCGCCGCCATAATGACAGCGCTCGAACGTGGATATTCCTTAAGAATTGCCTCACGCATTTCCGCTGCGGTCGTCACCTCGACCAGCCGAGCGCCCGCCGGCGCATCGAGAGCCGTGGGTCCGCTCACCAATGCTACTTTAGCGCCCCGTCGCAGCGCGGCGCGGGCCAATGCGTATCCCATTTTGCCCGATGATCGGTTTGAGATGTAGCGAACCGGGTCGAGCGGCTCCCGGCTTGGACCCGCAGTGATCAAAAAGTTTTCTCCGGCGAGATCTTTTTTGTGTAATAGCCGTTCAACTTCGTCACAAATCTTTTCTGGGTTGGGCAGGCGCCCTTTGCCTTCATAACCGCATGCTAGATAACCTTCAGCCGGCTCCATAATGTGATAACCGACGCGCCGGAGCTTACGCAGATTCTCCTGAACGATCACGTTCTCATACATATGAATATTCATTGCTGGCGCGAGCAGCACGGGCGCTTGAGTCGCCATGAGAACGGTCGTCAATAAGTCATCAGCGATACCAGAGGCGAGCTTCCCGATCACATTCGCCGTTGCGGGCGCAATCACAAAAAGATCGGCGGAATCCGCCAGATCGATGTGGCCGATCTCGGACTCTTGCGTCAGGCTAAAGGTCTCCGTGGCGACCGGATTACCCGAGAGAGTCTGAAACGTGAGCGGCGTGACGAATTCCATTGCGCCGCGAGTCATAATCACCCGAACTTGGAAACCATTTTTGACCAGGAGCCGCACCAGCTCGACGGCTTTGTAACACGCGATGCCGCCCGTGACCCCAAGAACAACCATGCGTTGTTGACCGTTGGTCGCCATGCCCCAAAATTAGCCGATCAGGCGCAGGGGTGCAAACTTCGATGCGCAATCACGATTCGGTCAATGAGCATGGATGTGTCGCGCCGACAAGTTTGTGTCAGGCAACGCTTCGGATTCCATTGCTTCGATACGAACAAACTCCCGAATTTACCACGCTTGCCAGAAGAAAATATTGCGCGCCTGGCATACTTTTCGCGTTGTGTCACGGACTTCAGATCACGTCAGATTCGGCAAAACTCTTGACCCGCCTCTAGGGTTGCTGTAAGTCACAAAGACCGGGAGAAGGAGATATTGATGAAGCAAGAGAAAAAGTTATGGGCGCGCGCCGTACCAGCCGTGGCATTCGGTATTTTAATGAGTTTCGCCGTGCTGGTACACACGCCCGTGAACGCCGACGAGAATTCCGCAGCGGAACCGAGCGACGAAGCCAATCAGCTTACGCTGGCTCAAGGCGATAGTCAGTCCCCTGCGGGGGTTGCGGCGGCAGTCAATCTGACTGGACTGGCGGCAGCTTCCGATCCCGGCGAAGATTTCGAGGATGATCCCTTCGAAGGCTTCAATGAAAAAATGTTTTGGTTCAACCGAGAAGTTGTGGATCGTTACGTTTTGAAACCGCTCGCTACGGGGTGGGATTTTTTATTGCCCGATCCGGTGCAACGGGGCGTACACAATTTTTTTGACAATCTCGCCGTTGTCCGACGTGTCGTCAATAATAGCCTGCAGCTCAAGTTTAACGGCGCTGCGACCGAACTCGCACGCTTCACGATAAACAGCACGATTGGCGTTGTTGGATTTTTCGATGTCGCGAAAGATGGTTTCGGCATCGAACAAAAAGACGAGGACACCGGCCAAACGTTTGGCGTCTGGGGCGCCGGTCCTGGACCCTACCTGGTGTTGCCATTTCTGCCGCCACTCACCGTCCGTGATGGCATCGGTTATGCTTTCGACGTCGCCATGACTCCTTATACCTATTTCATTCCTTGGTGGGCGTCGTTGGCTGGAACAGCAACGAGTACAGTCAACGAAAGATCCCTAAATTTGGATCGGTTTGAGCGAGTTGCCGAATCGACCGTGGATCTGTACGGCGCCGTGCGGAATGGCTACCTGCAAAGGCGCGCCGCGGCAATCAAACAGTAACTTTGCCCGGAACGACGCTTGTGAGCGGAGGATCGGTTAACGATCTTCCGCTTTTTTTTGCTCATCAATCATTTTGAGGCTTGCCCATGAGGAATTCGCGTATTGACAAGATCTGAGCCGTTCAATAGAAAATATCTTTGAGCAATTTTTCAGAATTTCCAGCTAAGCATTCAAGGAGCGCCAAACAAAACCAAGATGCCACGAGCCAAAAAAAAGAGCGCCGGTCGCGCCGGCAAAGATCGCAGCCACGAGTATATCGACGACGGTACTCACGACGAATCGGAAGATGAGGATCTTCCAAGTGACGAAGCGGGTCGGCGGAAAATAAAGAAAAATTATGAGGAGTTGTTGGGTATTCGCGTAGACAAGCTTCGAGGCCGCGTCCTTAACCGGGAAAAAATCAACAAGAGTATCGACGGCCTTTACTTTATCTGTTTCGAATGCAAACGAATCTGCCACAATTTGGATGATGGCTGGGTTGAAGAGGCGGGGACGTTGAACAATTATTGCGGTCACTGTGCGAAGCTTAAAGGCATTCGCAGCAGTGCTGCCTAAATCCAGAGTTTCAAGCGCGTCAAAACCTTTTTCAGATCGTTCGGCAAGGGTGCTTCAACGATTAATTTCCGGCTGGTTTTCGGATGTCGGAACTGCAATTTAATCGCGTGCAGAAATTGCCGCTCGAGACCAAAGCTCTCCGGTTTTGCCTTACCATATAATTCGTCGCCGACAATCGGATGACCGATCGACGCTAGATGAACGCGAATCTGGTGCGTCACTCCCGTGGTCATGTTTACTTCGACCAGAGTAACTTCGGAAGCTTGCGCCAATTGCCGATAGTGAGTCACGGCGTTCCAAATCCTCTCGCTGTGCAGATTCGTCGAATGAACAGCGCGCATCCGGCCTCTGTCCCGGGGATCATGCGCCAAGGGCAACGTGATGGTGCCGCTTACATTGGTATTCCCCCACACAAGCGCCCAGTAGGTCTTAAGGATCTCCCGGCGGCGAAACTGTTTGCGTAACTCAATGAAGTTTTCTTGCGTTTTTGCCACCAGCACCAGTCCTGAGGTATCGCGATCAAGCCGGTTTAAAATTCCTGGTTCCCAACGAGATTTGCCAACCGCCAGCAACTCGGGGTGCTTTGAAGCAATGAAGTTCGCCACGGTGTCTTTATCCCGCCCCGAGAAGCCATGCGTCGGCAACGCGGCTGGCTTATCCACGATCAGAATCTCTGGATCTTCGTACACAATCCCTAGTTGAAGGTTAGGATTCGCCAGCGGTTGCGGACTCAGCCACGCCGCCGGCCCGTGAAAGACTAGGACATCACCCGCGTTCACCCGGTCGCCTTTTTTACTCACTTTGCCGTTGAGCGAAAACAAGCGATCGGCAATAGCGCTCGCTAGTTGGCGGCGGGAAAGCTGCGGCAGGCAATGGCGCAGCAGCGCATCCACACGAAGCTGGTCGTGCTCGGGCGCAACGGTCCAAGAGTTGCCTTTGCCGGTCTTCGCTTGATCCATCATATCGACTACCGTACTATACCCCGCAATCTCATCAATAAGGCGATCTAGTGGCTAAAAGTTGTTTCAACGTGATCATCGCGGGGGGCAAAGGCACGCGGTTTTGGCCCTTGAGCCGCGTGCACCGACCAAAGCAAATACTCAAGCTCCTCAGTCGAAACAGTTTAATCCGGGAAACTGCTGAACGCGTCTACCCATTGGCGGGTCGCAAGCAAACCATGGTGGTAACCATCGCCGATCAACTTCCGTTGTTACGGCGCGAATTGTCGGATGTACCGACAAATAATTTTATCGCTGAGCCGCAGGGCAAAAACACCGCTCCGTGCATCGGGCTGGCGGCATTGGAAGTGATGCGCCGTGATCCCGAAGCAGTAATGATCGTTCTTCCCGCCGATCACTGGGTCGCCGATATCGCTGCGTTTCGAAAGACGCTCAAAACCGCGGTCGGACTCGCCGCTGAAACCGATCAGTTGATCACGATCGGAATCAAGCCCGATTACCCTGAAACGGGTTACGGCTACATCATGAAAAACCGGCCGATAGGGCCCAAGTCGGATGCGGCTTTCGTCGTTAAACGCTTTGTCGAGAAGCCAACCTTGCCCGCGGCCCGGCGACTTATCCGCCAGCGTAGCTTATGGAACAGCGGGATCTTCATTTGGAAGGCGTCCACACTCCTCGCCGCATTGCAGCGATACCAGCCTGAGATTTATGAATCGTTGGAAAAAATCAAGCAAGCGGCGGGGTCTCGTTCGCTCACGAGTTCGGCGCCTCGGCTGCGTAAAACTATTGCCGACGAATACAATGAGATGCCGAACTTGTCGATCGATTATGCGGTGATGGAAAATGCCGGCGCTGAAGGCAAGGTCTTGACTCTCGAAGGTCAGTTTGGCTGGAGCGACGTCGGCAGTTGGGCGGCGGTCCATCGAATGATGCCGAAGGATCGAAACGGCAATGCCAGTCAAAGTCGCTGGCTGGGAATCGATACGAAAAGCTGTCTTATTCATGCTCCCAATCGCTTGGTCGTGCTCTTGGGCCTTCGGAATACCGTCATTGTCGATACCCCGGATGCGTTGCTGGTCGCGGATCTCCAGCGTTCTCAAGAAGTTCGCGAAGTGGTCGATGCTTTGAATCGTGAACGCTTGAGTTCGTATACCACCTAGGCGTTAGCTCCTGGGTTTGTCCTTCCAGTGAAAAATCTCTATCCCAAAGGCCCGCTTCAAACAGATGAGGCGGTCATCCTGCTTGATCGTAAGGACCGCGAATATCTCGCGCGTCTAGATCAGCGTGCGACAATTTCTATTCGCGGCGGCAAGATCGCCGTCGCAGATATCCTAGGTCGGCCGGAAGGAAGCGTAGTGCGCTCATCCCTGAGCGAGCCGTTTTTGGTATTTCGTGCAAGCTTACCGCAGCTCATTCCCAATTTACCGCGCAACGCGCAGGTTATTTACCCGAAGGATATCGGCCCCATTTTGCTATGGGCTGATATTTTTCCCGGCGCTCGAGTAGTCGAAGCGGGGGTCGGCGCCGGCGCGCTGAGCATAGCGCTGCTGCGCGCTCTTGGTGAGACCGGTCAGTTGATCTCATACGAAATTCGCGCCGACTTTGCCGAGCTGGCAAGAAAAAATGTCTTTCGCTATCTGGGACCGGTGTCGAACTGGACAGTTAAACTAGGTGACGTGGCGAGCGAGCTGACCGAAACTGAAATCGACAGAATCGTTTTGGATTTACCGGAACCTTGGCAAGTGGTCGGGCGCGCCTGGAGCGCCCTCAGGCCGGGCGGTTATTTCCTTTCCTATTTGCCCACCGTTCTGCAAGTAAAGACCTTGGTCGATGCACTGCGCGATGACACCCGATTTTCCTGTATCGAAACCACGGAAACTCTGATGCGTTACTGGCATTTTAAAGGGATGAGCGCCCGCCCGCAGCATCGCATGGTGGCGCATACAGGATTTATCACCTCAGCGCGTCGTCTCGCAGACGGCGAAAAAGACCTTCCCCGCGCCCGCTGAACCGCCGCTCAAGAGGTTGGCTGCGGCTAATGCCTAGCCGAGAACTGATACCTGAACTGAAGCTGATCTTACGGCCGCGCCCAGAGCTGAATGTAATTCTGTTCGGTATCGAAGAAATAGATCGCCTTACCCGTCGGCCGCACCACCGGCTGATCGATCAAAACTTTGACCCCCGCTTTTTTGAGCTCATCATTGGCCTTGTCGAAGTCGCCTGAACTAACTTCGAGCGCTAAATGCGAAGTTCCTTCATCGAAATCTCCACGCTCGACGGCAGACGGACGCTGGAACAGGACCAAGCACATACCGTCTTCCATGAACAAACGGGCAATGTTGGGAAACATGCCGTACTTGTCTTTGTACGGTCCGCCACTTTCAGTGTCATAACCCACTTTCGTGCACTTCATGCCCAGCACTTCGGTGTAAAACTTTACCGCCCGCTCGAGGTCATTGCATGGCAGCCCGATGTGATAGATTTGTTTGACTTTCATGGTCTGATTCCTCCGTTTGATTTTTTATACTGTAACCTGAACACCGGTTTCAAGCGCCGCGCAATTGGATAATAGCGCAGCGATAGCGTCATGCGACTTGACATCCACGGTGAATCCACTAAACATCCATAACCCATGAAGGGAGCGCCTTTCGTTCTATGCTGTTTTTTTTTCCTGGTTTGGATCCTCCATACCAGCGCCGAAGCCCAGCAGAATCTCGACCGGATCGTCATAACCTATCCTAGCCGCAGCATTGCCTCCGTCGATCTTTACATCGCCCAGGAGCGCGGCTTTTTTCGGCAAGAAGGTCTGTTGGCCGATGTCGTGCAAGTGCGCGGCAATATCGGCGTGACGGCGCTTTTGAGCGGCGATGCTCATGCCGTCAATAACGTTGGTACGGTGATTCGCGCCATGGAACGGAGCGATCTGCCGGTCAAAGTGATGACCCAAAGCCTCAAGAAAAACCTTTTTTGGCTGGTCACCAAGCCGGAAGTGAAGTCGCTCAGCGAACTGAAAGGCAAGATCTTTGGGACCACTACCTTCGGCGGCGCACAGCATCTCGCTGCGGCTCGCCTGCTGCAAAAGGCTGGGCTCAATCCCGATAAAGACATTACGGTGGTGATCGGCGGCGATGTCCCCGCGCAGCTACAAAGCTTGGTGAGCGGCACCATTCAATTGGCGGCTTTGTCGCCGCCCACCGTGATTCTGGCACGAGACAAGTTTAAGTTGAAAATTCATGGCAGCACGCTCGATGATTTGCCCAATTTGCAAAATGGCCTGGCGTTCACCGAAAAAATGCTGCGGGAAAAACGCGAACTGGTCAAGCGGATTCTAAGAGCACGCTCTCGGGCGCATCGTTATTTTTGGGAAAACGAACGCGGTACGGCCGAGGTTCTCGCCAATTATCTAAAAGTCGATTTAGCTGTAGCCCTTGAGTCGTATCGTTTGGCTCGCCCGGCATTTACCACCAACGGCGTGGCGAGCGATAAAGAAGTAGAAGATTTCCTTCGCGCCGACGCGGAGGTGTTGAAGCTGAAAGAGCCTGTACCCGCCGCGAGGATTTTTGACTTCAGCCTGCAAAAGGAAGTAAATCAGGAGTTGGGAATCAAATAGTGTCGTTGCGAGCCATATGGGTGCACCATTGATCCAGGCACAGGACATCACTTTGGTCTTCAAGTCCAAAGATCGAGAACCGGTTACAGCGTTGCGGAATTTCAATCTTCAAGTCGGCAAAGGTGAATTCGTCAGCATTGTCGGGCCGTCCGGCTGCGGCAAAAGCACTTTTCTCAATCTGCTGCTAGGCCTCATCAAAGCCGACTCGGGTGATATGACGCTCGGCGGCGCGCCGATCGCCGGGCCGGGACAAGAGCGCGCCATGGTCTTTCAAGAGTTCGGGTTATTGCCGTGGCGCACCGTGCGCGCCAATGTCGAGCTGGGGCTGGAGCTCAAAGGGATACCGTCGTCCGAACGCGCCGAGCGCGCCACCGAGCTGATCAAGTTGGTCGGCTTGAAAGACTTCGAGCGCCATTACCCCCACGAGCTGTCCGGCGGGATGAAACAACGGGTCGGGCTGGCCCGCGCGTTGGCGACGGAACCGGAAGTTCTCTTGATGGACGAACCCTTCGCCGCCCTCGACGCTCAGACGCGCGATCTCATGCAGACCGAGCTTTTGCAGATCTGGGAGCGCACAAAAAAGACCGTGCTGTTTGTCACTCATAGCATCGAGGAGGCGGCGTATCTCTCCGATCGCGTCATCATCATGACCGCGCGGCCGGGCCGGGCCAAGGAGAGTCTGAAAATTCACCTGCCCCGCCCGCGCGATTACGAGATGCGGCTCACGCCGCAATTCAACGAGATCAAATCGCGGATCTGGGACGTGCTCAAAGAGGAACTCACTTCCCGAGCGCTACAATGAAGCTCAAACAATTCTTTGCCGAGCATCGCCGGTTCTGGCTCGGACTCGGCTCTGTGCTTTTCGTGCTGGCGGCTTGGGAAGCGCTGCTGACGTATGTCTTTCCGCTCAATCCTTTCTTCTTCACCAAACCTTCTCTGATCGCCGTGGCTTTCAAGGAGCAGGTCATTTACGGCGCCCTGTGGGGCGACCTGGCCGTCAGCAGCAAGGCATTTTTGTGGGGCTTCAGCTTCGCGATCGTCCTGGGCATACCGTTGGGCGCTCTAATGGGTTGGCGTCGCAAGGCCGGCTACACCCTCGACCCTTTTTTCACCGC
>DATBEY010000483.1:0-3274 GCA_036558765.1 Binatia bacterium
AGAAGTCTTGCGCGAACGGAGATAAAATGGATCCGCGAATTATCGATATCGATGGCCATGTGCGCGAAGCCGACGATCTCTTCGAGAAGTATTTGGAAGCACCGTTTCAAGACCGCGCACCGCGCGTTGAAAAAGTTGCCAACGGACAATTGCTTTTTCGCCTGGAAGGCGATCGCCACCACCGCAAACCTGACGAAAGTCCTTTCCGCGTCAAAGAAGACGGCGCTCCGGTCAATGAGAATCGCCACCTGGCCACCGATCCCAAGCAGCGCCTTACGGCGATGGATAGAGACCGCATCGAGCGCGGGCTGTTGTTTCCTTCGGCGGGGCTCTATTTGCCTTCGGTGCAAGAAGAAGCCTATGCGGCTGCGCTGTGTCGCGCCTACAACAACTGGCTTTACGATTATTGCGCGGCAGATCGCAGGCGCCTGATGGGCGTGGCCGTCGTTCCGGTGCAAGACGTCAACTTAGCCGTCGATGAAGCCAAACGCGCTGTCAACGAGCTCGACTTCAAAGGAATTTTTGTTCGGCCCAACCCGATCAAAGGGCGCAACATCGACGACCCCTATTACGATCCGCTTTACCGAGCCATCGTTGATCTCGATGTGCCCCTCCTCGTGCATGAAGGGTCCGGCGCGTTTCTGCCGACGGCCGGAGCTAAGCGCTTTGCCGGGCAGTGGTTTTTTACGCACACGATTTCCCATCCACTCGAGCAAATGCTCGCGAGCTTGAGCCTGATTTGCCACGGCGTTCTCGAGCGCCACCCGGAATTACAAGTGGTTTTTCTCGAAGCGGGCGCGGGCTGGCTCCCCTACTGGCTCTGGCGCATGGACGAACACTATGAAGTTCTCCCGTTTCAAGTTCCGTGGCTTAAAAAGAAGCCCAGCGAATATTTTCGTCGCCAATGTTTTATATCGTTCGAAGCCGACGAAACGCGGCTGGGCCAGGTGATCGAATGCATCGGCGTCGACCGCGTCGTCTTTGCTTCCGATTATCCGCATTGGGACGCAACCTTTCCGGGCGTCACCGACCTGATTCTCGCGCGCGAGGATCTCAGTATGGAGACCAAAAAAAAAATTATGGGCGAAAATGCCGCGCGATTGTTGAAATTGGACTAACCGGTTTCTGGTCTGTCGTTGCAAGTCTCTGGTTTGAAATCTGGCACCAGAAACTAGCCCGATTACTCATGGTAAATTTCAAACGAAAAAATTCCTCGTCGCTGCGCTCGCTCGGAATGACACGATTGTCATTTCGACCGAAGGGAAGAAATCTTTCTGTCTGTTTATGTTTTTCGGTGCATCAATAACGAACTCGGAACTCAAAAGCTGAAAACCGGAGGTTTTTTTATGGCGGACACACCCAGACTCGTTTCATCGATGGGACGCGCGGAGCTCGAGCGGATTTTTGTGCGCAATTATGACCTGAACAAAGATCTGCTCGGCAAGATTACCTTCGCGCAGATGCTCTATCTCATGCTCGAAGGACAACTGCCGAGCGCCGAGCAAGGCCGGATGATCGACGCCATGCTCATCGTTCTTGTCGATCACGGTATGACGACAGGCGCGGCCGCCGCGCGCATGACCTTTCATTCTGCGCCCGAAGCGATTCAAGGCGCGGTCGCGGCCGCCATTCTCGGCGCCGGGAGCGTGCATTTAGGATCCTCCGAGCATTGCGCCAAAATGCTGCACGATGCTTTGCCGAAAGACTCCAAAGAAACCGATCTGGATGCGATCGCGCTCAAGACGGTTGAAAAACGGCTGGCGAATAACCAGCTCATTCCCGGCATCGGCCACGGCATTCACACCGGAGGCGATCCGCGCGCCGAGCGGTTATTCGAGATTGCGCAGGAAACCAAAGTGTACGGCCGCTACTGCGAGCTGCTCAAGAAAATCGGCAAGATCGCCGACCAAAAAGTCGGCAAGCATTTGCCAGTGAATGTCACCGGGGCGATTGCGGCAATCTCTCTCGATATGGGCATCCACTGGCAAATGTCAAAGAGCTTCGCTATTCTCGGCCGCGCCCTCGGCGGGCTCGCGCATGTGGGCGAAGAAATCCGCCGGCCGATCGCCAGAGGCATTTCCAATCTGATTCGCGACAATTTGCAATACGAGCCGGAAAAATAAGAAGGGTTTCTAGTGTCCTCAAACCAAAGTTCGCAACAAAAATGCATCGTCATTCCGCGCAAGTTAGCTTTGGCCAGCGCGGTCCGAAATCCAGGAAATCCAAATAGATCTGGATACCGGTATGACAGCTAAGAGGTTGTGCCATGCAGCTTCGAATTCGACTCATTCTCACAAGCCTATCGCTTCTGACCTTGACGGCACCAGCCGCTGCGCAACTGCGCAAAATCAACATCGCCTACACCGCGACGAGCCCTTATCAGGCGGCGCTGATCATCGCTCAAGAGGCTGGCATATTTAAAAGACACAACCTTGACCCGCAGTTGATTCTGACGCCCGGCGGCTCCCTCGGTTTTCAAGCGATGATGGGAGGCGACGTCGCTATGGTCATGGCCGATGGTTCTGCCGCGGTGACGAGCAATCTTGCCGGCGCCGACGTGGTGATCATCGCTAGTTTTTTGAATACCTTTCCCTACAGCTTGATCTCGATTCCCGAAGTAAAGCGCGTGGAACAGCTCGTCGGCGGCAAGGTCGCGATCAGCCGTTTCGGCAGCGCCACCGACGTGAGCGTCCGCATGTCTTTGGCTAAAGTGGGACTCAACCCCGACAAGGACGTGACGATTCTCCAGATCGGCACGCAGACCACGCGATTCGCTGCATTGCAGTCAAAACAAGTGCAAGCGACGATCATTACCCCGCCCTTCACGCTGACCGCGCGCAAACAGGGCTACAACACGCTCATCGACATGGGGCAATTGAATATTCCGTTCGAGCTGACCGCGCTGCTAACGCGCAAGGCTTATATCAAAACCCAGCGTGAAACCGTTCTCGACGTCGTCGCTGCGCTGGCTGACGCGGTACATTTTTATAAGCGCGAGAAGGAACCGGTGCTGAAGATCCTGAGCCGCTATCTCCAGACCACCGATCGTGAGGCCCTCGAAGAGACCTATCGTGAGATCGCGCTCAAAACTATGCCGGAAAAGCCTTACCCGACGTTGCCGGGAATTCAGACGATTCTCGATGAGCTGGCGCCGAAGAACCCGAAAGCGAAAGCGTCGCGTCCTGAAGACTTCGTCGACTCGAGCTTCGTGAAAAAACTCGATGATGAAGGCTATTTTGAGCGTTTGTACAAAAAGTAATGAGCAAAACGTTTT
>DATBEY010000484.1:0-7972 GCA_036558765.1 Binatia bacterium
GTGTCGGGCGAGATTCAGATGTCGCAGATGGGCGGGCCGGCGATGCTTTCCGCGGGTGTGGCGGGCATGGATGTGACATTTGTCGCCGTCGCGCTCAATACCACTCCGATCGTGATCATGGGCAATGTGTCCAAGATGGAAGAACTCAAGGGAAAGGCGATCGGCGTGACGCGCTATGGTTCCAACACCGACATCTCGGCGCGCTTCGCGATTCAAAAGGCCGGCTTGCAGCCGGAAAAAGACGTGGCGCTGATTCAATTGGAAGAGTACGCAAATATTCTCGGCGGCATGCAGTCCGGCCGCGTCGCCGCCGGCTCTCTCGCCGATCCGTTTACCGAAGCCGCGAAGAAGCTGGGCTTTAAAGAAATCGCCGACATTGCCAAGATGGGCTTGGAGTTTCCCTTCGTCGGCATCGCTGCGAAGAAATCCTACATCAAGGATCACCTGGATACCGTGCAGCGCTTCGTGCGCGCCTACGTGGAAGCGATCGCCATCTACAAAAACAACCGCGAATTGACCATGAAGATTACGAGCAAGTACACCGGCATCAAAGATCCGGCGATACTGGCGTCAACGGTGGATTTTTACGCGCCCAAGTTGCAGCGCGTGCCCGAAGCGACCGTGGGCGGACTTAAATTTGTGCTCGAGCAGGTCGGTGTGCGCGATCCACGGGCGAAAAACTACGCACCGGAAACTTTTATGGACAATCGTTTTGTGAAACAGCTCGAAGATAGCGGCTTCATCAAAGCGCTTTATCCGAAGGGTTAACCGAGTCGCCGCCAGCAACTTTCATGATCGCTGTCGACGTTGTCGCGCGCTCGCGTCGGCGCTAACGGTCTGCGCGTCATCAGCCTTTAGACTTTTACCAGATTTAGACCGAGCAGGATGGCGATCGGGCCGAGCGCGGCGTTGATCTTCAGCAGGAGAAACCAACGCCGCCATTGGCCAAGCAGACCTTCTGGCCAGTGATTTGACAATTCCGGCAACTCGGAAGTCAGCCGGGCGATCACCGGCGCATATCTGAACGTCTGGAGGAAGTGATGGGCGAGCATCGCGCCGAAAACAAAAAGCTTGATGGTCAAAATCACTGTATAGAATTCCCCGGTAGCAACCGTGGACGCCGAAAAGCGCTGGAGCAGGTTGAACACTCCGGTTACGAGCAGAAGCCCGATGGCAATCCAGGACAGCATTTCGAAACCGATGCGGCCGCGATTCAGAGTCGGTATGGCGATGCTCGGCTCCAAGGCATTCACAGACGGTCCGAGCACGACGAGAAAAAAGACCATCGCGCCGACCCACAGGGCAACAGCAGTGATGTGAATCAGGGTGGCGAGTAATTCCAATTGGAGCATGGGATCGATTTTGTTTCGTTGTCAGGCTAGCAACTGGCGCGCAAATCCGCCAAACGAGCACAACCGCGCTTGAAAAGGAAAGGTCCGTGTGTTAGCTAAGGAAAAGTTTTCACTCCAGTTTCTTAACAAAATTAAGGATGGTTCACTAGATGCTTCAGTGGTTGCCGGAAGACGTGTCTACGTTCGGGCAAGAGATCGATTCGTTATTTTATCTCATCTACTACATCACGGCAGTCACTTTTATTGTTGTGACCGTCTTGATGGTTGTGTTCTTGATCAAGTATCGCGATCAAGGCGGCAGGCGCGCGACTTATAGTCACGGCAATACAACCCTGGAAATCATCTGGACGATTATCCCCGCCGCAATTCTGATCGTCTTGGCATTCATGAGCGCTTCAACTTGGGCGAAAGTGAAGCGCCATGCGCCAGATAGCGACTTTGAACTTCAGGTTACCGCGAAGCAGTTTAACTGGGAGGTGGTCTATCCCGGAGCGGATCGCAAGTTTGATACGCCGGATGACGTGAAGTTCGACAATGACCTGCATGTGCCAGTCAATAAAGTAGTGCGAGTATATCTCGGATCCAAAGACGTGATTCACAGTTTTTACCTGCCGAATTTGCGGCTTAGACAGGATGCCGTCCCGGGCCGGACTATTTTAGTGTGGTTTGAAGCCACTAAGCCGGGCAAATACGAGCTTCCGTGCTCCCAGCTCTGCGGTTTCGGCCACTCCGGTATGAAGGGGTGGCTTTACGTCCACACGCCGGAAGAGTACACGAAATGGGCGCAGGAGAATTTAGCCGCAAAATCACAGTAAGACATTCCCGTCTTTTGCGAATTCACCCGAGCATATTAACGGAGGTTCTTGAACGATGAGCGATACGGTAGCGGCTGAGGCAGCGCTTGCGGCGCATGCTCACCATGGAGAGCTGGGTTTTTTGCGTACCTATATGTTTTCGACGGATCACAAAATGATCGGTCGTCAGTTTCTATTCCTCGGGCTCTTTATGTTGTTGATTGGCGGGACGTTGGCGATGATGGTGCGCTGGGAGCTGGCTTGGCCGGAGACTGCGGTCCCCGGGTTCAATTGGATCCCTGAACCATACATGTATCAGGGCATCATTCCTCCCCAAACTTATAATGCTATCTTTACCATGCACGCGACGCTCATGATCTTCTTCGTGGTGATGCCGATCATGGTGGGTGCCTTTGGTAATTTCTTGATTCCGTTGATGATCGGGACGCGCGACATGGCCTTTCCCAAGTTGAACATGCTTTCCTTCTGGGTGGGGCTCGTGGCGGGCGTCGTGATGCTTTCAAGTTTTCTCGTTCCCGGTGGGCCGGCCGCTGCCGGTTGGACGAGTTACGCTCCGCTCTCGGCACGGGCGCAGTACACAGGGGTAGATTGGGGTCAGGACCTTTGGATCCTTAGTTTGATCATCCTCGGCGCATCGTCTCTGATGGGTTCGATCAATTACATCACGACTATCGTCAACATGCGCGCGCCGGGCATGACCTATTTTCGCATGCCGTTAACCGTCTGGTCGCTGTTTATAACGGCGATCTTGTTGCTGCTTGCACTGCCGGTGTTGACAGCGGCTTTGGCGATGCTGCTTTTTGACCGCGCCTTCGGCACGAGCTTCTTTCTTCCGGAAGGCGGCGGACAGCCCTTGCTGTGGCAGCATATGTTTTGGTTCTTTGGCCATCCGGAAGTGTACATTCTGGTTCTTCCTGCCATGGGGGTAACATCCGATTTGCTTTCCACGTTTTCTCGTAAGCCGATCTTCGGCTACCACGCCATGGCCTTCTCGATGATCGCCATCGCTTTTCTCTCATGGATTGTCTGGGGCCATCACATGTTCGTGAGCGGTATGAATCCACTGCTAGGGACGGCATTCATGATGACCACCATGGTGATCGCGGTGCCGTCGGCAATCAAGACTTTCAACTGGCTCGGAACGCTCTGGGGCGGCAATATCCGTTTTGCATCGCCGATGCTGTTCGCGCTCGGCTTCGTCTCGAACTTTATCATCGGCGGCTTGAGCGGTATTTTCATGGCATCGACGCCGGTGGATATCTTCATTCACGATACCTATTACATCGTGGCGCATTTTCATTATGTTGTTGCCGGTATCATTTTCGCGCTATTTGCCGCGGTCTATTACTGGTTCCCAAAGATGTTTGGCCGAAGGATGAACGAAGGACTGGGTAAGCTCCATTTCGTGTTGACCTACATCTTTTTCAACGGGGCGTTCTTCCCGATGCATTTCCTCGGAGTCGCGGGCCATATGCGGCGCATCTACAATCCCACGCAGTACGAGTTTCTCTTGCCGATGCAACACTGGAACGTGTTCATCACCATCAGCGCGTTCCTGCTCGGCGCCTCGCAATTCATTTTTCTGTATAATTTTATCGTCAGCCTGTTCGCGGGTAAGAAAGCCGAACGAAACCCATGGCAGGCAAACACGCTCGAATGGTCCGCGCCAACGCCGCCGCCGCACGGCAACTTCGAAGTCCAGCCGGTGGTTTATCGCGGTCCGTACGAGTACAGCTCACCCGAAGTCGAAGAGGATTGGCTGCCACAAGATAGAAATCTCGGTCCTGCGGCGGCGGCCCGGGCGCACTAAGCAGAAACATGAAATCCGATCCGGGAAGGATGGGGACACTCGCGAGTCCCCGTCCTTCAGTCTTTTCAATCTGGCCGCACCGACTCGCTCTCCTGCTCGTCTGCGCGACATTTCCACTGCTCTTCATCGGCGGTTTGGTGACCAGCAAAGGTGCGGGACTGGCCGTACCGGATTGGCCGACGACCTTCGGCCACAATATGTTTTTCTATCCCTGGTCGAAAATGGTAGGCAATATTTTTTACGAACACAGCCATCGCCTCGTGGCTTCATTCGTCGGGTTGTTGACGATCGCCGTCACAGTGACGGTCTGGTTGCGCGAATCGCGCGCTTGGTTGCGCTGGCTCGCGGCGGCCGCATTGGCATTGGTGATCGTGCAGGGAGTTTTAGGCGGCTTACGCGTCGTTTTGCTCGAGCAAACGTTGGCGATTGTGCACGCTGCGACCGCGCAGGCGTTTTTCGCGCTTACCGTCGGTCTGGCGGTATTGACCTCAAAAGAGTGGCTGGGTTCGCCTGAACCGATGAAATCGGTGCACGATGGCGGGCGGCTCCGCCGGTTGTGCCTGGCAACAACTGCGCTAATCTATATCCAGGTGGTCATCGGGGCAGTGCTCCGCCACACGGGCGAGCGCGTGGATGCCCATTTAGCGTTTGCGGCACTGGTCGCCCTACACACGATGCTGATTCTGATCCGCGTTTCTAGAAATCACGCCAGTGTCTATGAATTACAACGACCGGCACTGGTTCTTTTTGCGCTTTTACTGCTGCAGTTGCTGTTGGGAACCGTGTCTTACCTCGCCAAATTCACCGCTGTATTGCGACTCCCCATCGATGCCACCGTGATCCTCACGACCACACATCTTGCCTGCGGCGCGCTAATGCTCGGCACTGCCGTTGCACTCACGTTGCGATCCTATCGGCTATCAATGGCCCGCACTCAAGCGGCCGGTAGAGAAATTCTCACCGAGCAATTTTCAACATGAGCATCACGACTGGAACGGTTCAGATCGCGAATGTCACAAGCGCACGACGGGCGGCGGATTTTTTCGAGCTCACGAAGCCGCGCATTGTCTTTATGGTGCTGATTACGGCCTTGGTGGGCTACTATGCAGGGTCCGCACGTGTGCCGGAGTATCTGCGGCTGCTGCAGATGTTGTTCGGTACCGCGCTCGCAGCGGCCGGCACGCTGACGCTGAATCAGTTTCTCGAGCGCGATATCGATGGGCTGATGGAGCGCACGCGGCGTCGCCCGTTGCCGGATTCGCGTGTTCTGCCGCAGGATGCGCTCTGGTTCGGTATCCTTTTGACCGCTGCCGGGTTGAGCTATTTGGCGCTCAGCGTGAATGTCTTGAGCGCCATGGTCGCCGGCGCGATCACGGTAACCTATTTGTTCGTTTATACGCCGATGAAACGCTACAGCGCACTTTGTGTGCCGATCGGGGCCGTGCCTGGAGCGTTACCGCCAGTGATTGGCTGGGTCGCTGCCCGAGGTGATTTGTCCGTCGATGCGTGGATCCTGTTTGCGATCATGTTCCTTTGGCAAATCCCGCATACGCTCGCGATCGCCTATCTCTACCGGGAAGATTTCGCCAAAGCCGGTATTCAGTTTTTGCCGGTCATTGATCCGGACGGCGCTAGCATGAACCGGCAAGTTTTAATGCACTGCGGCGCTCTCTGGGTGGTGAGCTTTTTACCGACGCTGATTGGTATAGCGGGTGCGCTTTACTTCGTGACCGCGTTCCTTCTGGGAGCTGCGTTTCTTGCAAGTGGAATCAAATTGGTCCTCGCGCCGAGTCGATCGAGCGCGCGCCGGCTGCTGTTCGCTTCGTTGATTTATCTTCCGATGCTTTTGCTCGTAATGGCACTGGATCTGTTACCGGTATGATCCCTGCACTCATGGAACCGCTGAAGGGAATGGCTTGGCGGAATCGACGGCTTGGCATCGCGCTCGCGCTGCTCACCGTGCTCTATATCGGGGCGGTGATCGCGTTCATCATCATCTATTAGCTCCCATGGCACGAGACTCGACCGCGCGGAAACTCGACGAAACTCCGGCGCTTCGTGGTGCGAAGCGTCCGGGCTTCGGCGGCGGCAGACCGCCGCCGCCAGTTCGACCCAATATCCCCTTCGCGAGCAACCTCTGGCTTGCGGTGCTCATGCTGCTCGGTGCCGAAGCGATGTTTTTCGCGGGGCTTATCGGCGCGTTTTTGGTTTTCCGCATCGCCAATCCGGTATGGCCGCCGCCTTTTCAACCGCGGCTGCCGATCGAAGTCACCGGTGTCAATACGGTAATTTTGCTCGCCAGCGCGATCACGATTCGACTCGGGTTGAAAGCCATACAACGCGGCGATCGCTCGCGGCTCGTGCGGCTATTGTCATGGACCGCAGCGGCAGGCGCGGTGTTTTTATCGATCCAGGGATTCGAATGGTTCCGCTTGCTTCATTTCGGGTTGACGTTATCGAGCAGCATTTACGGCGGGCTCTTTTACACGATTATCGGCTGTCACGCAGTTCATGTTTTCGGCGCTTTGATCTGGTTGCTGGTGGTCTGGCAACGCGCGCGGACGGGAACATACACGCGCCAGAACTACGTCGGCCTGCAGACCTGTAGCATGTACTGGGTGTTTGTGGTTGCTCTGTGGCCTTTGCTCTACGGCTTGGTCTATCTTTACTGATCGAAATTGTTGACACTCGAAAGTCGATAGGCTAATTTGCGATTGGAATTTTTTATGACGAAAAAAATTATTTCTTTATCGCTTGTGTTTGGACTGTCGATGCTGGTCCGCTCGAGCGCGTCATGGGCTTGTGCCGTCTGCTGGGGGGGCGACACCGGGCCGACAGCAGACGCTTATAACTCGAGCGTCTTATTTCTCATGACGGCGCCCTATGCTGTGATGGGTTCGATCGCGGCGTGGCTCTTTTACACCTATCGGCGCTCGGCAGCGACGCGAGAAAAAAGCGAAGGTGTCGAACCCCTGGTTCACTTGACTTGGAATCCTGAGGAGAGCGGACGATGAGCGAAGCGGCTGTGATGCATGCGGTGGTGGAACCCCAAGAGTCACCGCTCACACCCGAGAGTTGGGGCAAGCTCGGCATGTGGTTGTTTCTCGCCGGCGACGCTATGTCCTTTGGCTGTTTGATTGTCGGTTATGGAATTTTGCGCCATGCGAGCAGTAGTTGGCCAGTGCCCAAAGACGTTCTCGGCATCAATCTGACCGCCTTCATGACGTTTCTCCTGATCGTTAGCAGCGTCTGGATGGTGTTGGCGCTGGCGGCGATTCAGGAAAACAACAAACCGAAGTTCAATAAATTTCTCGGACTGGTGATTTTAGGCGGACTCATGTTCCTGGGCTGTCAGGCGTACGAATGGACCCATCTGCTGACGCATCGTTTGCCGGAGGCGGGCATCTCTTTTTCCAATAATCTTTTTGCCACGACATTTTTTATTCTGACGGGGTTTCACGGCATGCATGTGACCGGAGGCGTGATTTATAACACTTGCGTGCTCGCTGCCGTCAATCGCGGCCGCTATGAAGCGAAGCATGTAGAGATCGCAGGTTTGTACTGGCACTTCGTCGATTTGGTCTGGATATTGATCTTTACATTTGTCTATCTCATATAACGTAAGCCGTAAGGGACAGAGATGACCACAACTGCTCATTCCACATCTGCCTACATTAAGGTGTTTTACGTTCTCCTGGTACTCACGATCGTGGAAGTCGCGATCGTTTATATGGGCTTGCCAAAAATGCTGCTCGTGGCGCTGCTGGTGATTTTTGCCGTGTGGAAGGCCAGTTTGGTGGCCATGCATTTCATGCATCTAAAATTCGAGAAGCGAACTCTCGCGGTGGTGGCGTTGGCGCCGTTCGTTCTGTGCGTTTTCCTGATTCTGATGCTGATGCCGGACATCTTTCCCCATTGATCTCTGTCTCCGATCTGCCAAGCCTGAATGCGGCGCTGAACAGTCTCAGCGCCGTTTTTCTTTTTAGTGGTTTTCT
>DATBEY010000485.1:0-3275 GCA_036558765.1 Binatia bacterium
GCGGTCATCGCAGAATCGAAGATCGTGTTTTTGAAGGGCGCGAACATCGCACTGCCCATGACAAAATCAGCGCTGTTGCCGTGCGCTGCTTTGCTCCGTTTGGCTTGCGCCAAACGAAGCATCGGGAAAGAAAAATCCAAACCGATAAATCGCGCATTGCCGCGCGTTTGCCGAGCGCCGTTCAAGGCGAGGTCACCGGTCCCTGTGCCGAGATCCAGAACGTAAGGATGGGCGCCGGCTACGGCGGCGTGGATCGCCTGATTTCTCCAGTATGCGTCAAGACGAAAACTGATGAGCCTGTTAAGCAAGTCATAACGCCCGGCGATTCGATCGAACATGCTCCGAACGGATCGGTCGCGCGAATAATCAATAGCGGACATGAAGGAGCGAAACGAGCGAATTGCTCCGGCGGAATTGGAACTAAAAATCGCGGTCGATGATCAACTGCACGAGAGTCTTGAGGCCATTGCGATACATCGACGGTGGCAGCTTTTTTACTGACTTTAGGGCTTCCCGAGCGTAGCGCTTGGAAAGGGACTTAGCCTCCTGGATAGCGGAGCCTGTCTTGATCGCGGTCAACGCGCAATCGATCTGCTCCTCGGAAGGTTTGCTGTTTTCGAACGCCGCGCGCACCGCCGGTTCCTGACTGTTCACGGCGAGAATAATCGGCAATGCGGGATTACCATCACGCAAATCCATGCCCACCGGCTTACCGAGCAGATCCACATGGCCAACCACATCGAGAACATCGTCAACCATCTGAAACGCGATGCCCATGTTCAGGCCATACCGCTCGGCCTCTTCGACCAGCGCTATCGGCGCTCCGGCTAAATAGGCGCCGACTTTGGCGCCGGTATGAAACAGCGATGCCGTCTTGCGTTTGACGATCTCGAGGTAGTCGTCCAGGGTTACGGCCCGGTTGCGATTAAAGCGCCCCTGGAGAATTTCCCCCTCCGTAAGCAGAGTGCAAGCGTCGGCGGTCCATTGCACCACCGTTTCATCGAATTTCCCGGCAAATTCAAAAGCTTTGATAAAGAGGAAATCTCCCGCGACCAGCGTGGATTTCAAGCCGAACTTTTTATATGCGGACTCCTTGCCGCGGCGCGTTTCCGCGCCGTCAATAATGTCGTCGTGTAACAGAGTCGCCGTGTGGATCAGCTCAATGGCTGTGGCGATGTCGACGATGTCTTGGGTGTGTTGACCGCCAAAAGCCGAGTACGCCAACAACGTCACCATCGGACGCACACGTTTTCCGCCGCTCAATATAAGATGCGCCGAAATGTCGGTGAGATCTTGTTCTCGAGATCGAATCGCGCGCGCGAGATTTTCTTCAACCCGTTCAAGCGCCTGACTGACGCAGGCGAAGGGATCTTTGCTGCCATGCAGCAAAGGTATTCTTCGCTCCCGCCCAGACGAGACATCCGCCGGCATACGATGCGATTTGGTTTTTTGGATCAGAGAAACTCCGCGCGCAGGCCAGAAAGCTTGCAGGAAAAATGGCATAGATCCCCGGATTGGTCAAGCCGAATGGAGCGACGCTGGCCGTGCATTAAGATGCGCGACTGAGCGGACACGAGACATGTGCCGGATATGCAACTCACAACGAGATGAACCCTGGACGAGTGACATTTTATCTTGACAAAAACGAGGGAGCCCGACTATATAGGCCCGAAAGCAACACGCAGATTTCGGTCATCACCGTAAAAAATCAAGGCACTATAAGGAGGCGAGGAACATGGAGTTTACTCAATTTATGTTGCGGTGGGTGCATTTTTTGTCGGGCGTGACTTGGATCGGTATTCTTTATTACTTCAATTTTGTGCAGACGCCCTTTTTTGCCGAAACGGAAGCGGGCGTGAGAACCGCGGCGATACAAAAACTGGTGCCGCGAGCCTTGTGGTGGTTTCGCTGGGGCGCCATGTTCACGTTCCTGGCCGGTATCTCGATCTATCTCATGCGAATGAGCGAGATGGGTACAGGGCTATTCTACTCGTCACCCTACGGTGTGACGATTACCGTTGGCGGTTTGCTCGGCACGCTGATGTTCCTTAACGTTTGGCTCGTGATTTGGCCCAATCAGCAGGTCGTGATTGCGTCAGCGAATCAAGTGGCATCCGGCGGACAAGCGCTCCCGGCAGCGGCTGGGGCGGGGCGGCGCGGCGCTCTGGCGTCAAGAACCAATACGGTCTTTTCGATTCCCATGCTGTTGTATATGGGCGCGGCCAGTCACTATCCGCAGATGGTGCATCAATCCACCTCTCGGGGTTTGTTTTGGTTGCTGGTCATCGTCATCATTGGGGCAGTGGAAGCTAATGCACTGGTCGGCACGCAAGGCGCTACCAAGGTGCCGCTGGATTCAGTAAAGGGCGCTCTGTGGTTCGGCTTCTTGTTGGCCGGTATTCTGTTTTTGCTGACGATAGCATTGACTTAACCCATATCTAATTGAGATACGCGGCCAAGTACGGAATTTCGTCTTTTAAAAACGGAAACTGAGGCATCACTTTCGTTGGCCGCTTGGGTTTGTAATTGAGCGGATAGGATGTACTCAGCACCCGCGCTTCGATCAGTTCTCTCGACGATCCTTTGATCGCAGGGCCGATCGGTCCCTCTTTGGACGGATCGTTATTGTGGCAGGCGACGCAGTTTGCGAGATATACGGCCCTGCCTCTTTGCCAATCGGCGCTCTTCGGCGATTCCTTCGATTCTTTCGAACACGCGCCCAGAGACAACCCAGCTAGTATTGCGAAACAAAATACAAGTTTCATCAGGCAATATCGCGGCGACTAGGCAAGCAAGTTGCTTCGTTCGGGTTCCTGGCCATTTAGAAAAAAATTAGCCAGGCCGACCGGTTTTGGAGATTTTCACCTGAGGGGCGTAGCTCTATGGACTGGTCGAGATCAATAGAGAAACTCAGGGTTGTATGATATGTATGAACGAGTTGGTGCGAAAGGGGGGAATCGAACCCCCACGGGTGTTATCCCACAGGATCCTGAATCCTGCGCGTCTACCAATTCCGCCACTTTCGCGAAGTGCTCATCAGCTGCGGTTTTTGTAACTTGGGTCCCAAGCCTTGTCAAGTTTAGCTATGGATAGGAGTCTATGAAGAGAATCTTGGTTATCGAACCTTCGAAAATGCTGCGCTATGCCTTCGCCGTCGCTCTTTCTCCTGAGTATCAGGTCGAAACCCTCGCCGATTTTCCCGATGAGACTCTAATGGACAGGGTTGATCTTGTGGTTGTAAATGCCGCGACGCTGAAGACTCATGGAAAGCTGAA
>DATBEY010000486.1:0-7905 GCA_036558765.1 Binatia bacterium
TGCGAAGCGACTGATACCCAGTCGTTTTCCCTTGAGTTCGGCCGGGCTCTTTATATCTTTTCGCGTCGCCAACTGATACCCCATACGGTCATCGGTCATTGCGATGTAAACGATGTCGGCGCCGCGCAAATTGGCCGCCACTCCTGGTGCGCCGGTGAGCTGTCCCAGATCCACATCACCGGAAACCATCGCCTGCACCACTGTGCTACCGCCGGGTATGTAAACCACCACGGAAGAGAGCCCGTATTTGGCGAACAACCCGCGTTTTTCCGCGAGTGAAACCAAAAGCGCATGCGGATTGATCGAGCTATAGGCGATGCGGATCGTGTCGGCCGCAGATGATATGCAAGCCCATCCCAGAAAAACCATCGTCAGAATCGCTCTTGCAGAAACAACTCGTCTCATCGTGTTCCCTTCTCTGAAGCCGCCAAGGCCTATCGCAATGTCAGGCATAGCCGAAGGATCTCGCTTCCGTTACTGCAAAAACCAGATCTTGGCTAACCTCAGCATGACAGGTTTTGCTGCTTTTGCTCTAGAACGCAAACAGCTCCTTGGTATTTTTGTAGAGTATCTTTTCTTTGGTCTCGTTCGATAGCTGTTTGTAGTTTTGCAAGGTAGACTTGTTCGGCTGCGCTCAAGCCCGTCCACTCGCGCGCCAATTCAAAGGAATCCATCATGTCGTTATCCCAGGGCTGATCGCCGGGCCACAACCCCGTCGGTCGTTTAACGAACGGTTCTGCCAGGTATTTGCGAATATCCGATTGCCGTTCGAGGACATGCCCGTCGGTATCGATCACGGGAAAGCTCGCCATAGCGCCTCCGTGCTAACTGGGATTTCGCTTTTCTTGTAAACCCTACGCGCGACGCGAGTCAAACAGCCCTTATCACTCCAACACTTCGCTAGTTGATCCCGCGTATGCCGCCAGCGCAGCACGCCAGTCGCGCATCGGCGCTAACCCAAGTTCTTCCGACAGCAAACAGCGGAGTGGCGTCCAACGCGGCCGTTTCGCCAACCGCTTCATGTCCCGTTCATGGATGATTTCAATCAACGAGTCGATTTCACAATCATCCAGTCCGGCCAGCCGCCCAGATTCGACGGCAAATTCGTAGTAGCTACAGATCCCGGTGTTCACGATGTGATAGATACCGTGAAGCCCAGCTCGTCGAATCATCATCACCCGATCGATCAAATCCTCGATGTAGGTGGTGCTCGACCAGATGTCATCGATGGCGCGTACTCGTTTACCCATTTTGAGGTCGTGGTACACGGTACACAAAAAGCTGTTTTTGCCGGCGCCATAGACCCAAGCCGTTCGGATGATGTAGCTGCGAGCGCAGGCCTCACGCACCGCCTCTTCGCCGATCAGTTTCGTCTTGCCGTAGACGTTGATCGGCGCTGGCTTATCCCCGATCGTGTACGGCGCGCGATTGAGGGGTTCGCCTGCGAATGCGTATTGCGTGCTGAAATGAACGATTTCCGCGCCAGCCCTATTTGCCGCTTCCGCCAAAAACCGCGGACCTTCGATGTTCACCGCCGCGGCTTTTTGCGGATCGAGCTCCGAATCGTCGACTTGGAGCACGGCGCAATTGATAATCAGATCAGGTTGGCTATTCGCAACACAGCGCTCGACTGCCGAGGCATCGGTAATATCGAGGTCGCCGTGCGTCGGGGATAGTACTTCATGTTCTGGCCGTAGTCGGCGAGTTAGATGACGGCCCACGAGCCCCGCAGCGCCTGTAATGAGAACTCTCACAGCCGCTGAGTCTAAAGAGAGGTCTAGCAGCAATCAAGCGATTGGCGGGCCAGTAGCTACGCAAGTTTTGCTTCGACCCTGGCCTTTGTAAATCCTGCGCGCAGAGCACACCTTACCGCTTGACTGCCAAAGCTCGCACCCGGACAGGCGTCTCATTTCGAGCCCTTCGAGTTGGCTCAGGGTAAACTCCGAAGAGAAATCTTTCCTATCTTCGTCAGCGCACGGCGGCAGATGAAATCAAAGAGAGATTTCGCCTTCCAGTCGAATGACAGATGCCTTGCGACGTTCTCGTGAGCTACGATGGAAGTGAGAAGCGCTGAAAAAAATTCCACATCTCCTGATTGGCGTCGATAATTTCGGTCGAGGGGCCGAGAATTCGCTCCAACACTTTTGGCTTGCCGCCAGGCCAAACGTGACCGGCGCCGCTAAGCTTCCAGAGCACGACTTCGGAACCTTCTCGGCAGCCACGGTAAACGTAACGGGTTGCGCTCTGGCGCGGTTCCTTACTTTCGAGCTGTCGATCGATCGCTGGCTCGGCCAAACAACCGTTGTGCTTCACCCAACGCGAGATCATCTGATCGATATTAGGATGAAACACGCGGCTGTTTGTAAAAGGAAATGGCGGACCCAGACCTCCACCGTAAAGAGCGCGTGGATCGTCGAGACTATGAATATGCATCACGGGAATCGCGCGTCGAGATTTTATCACCGGCAAAACCATACCCCCGGCGATCGGCGCTATGGCGGCGATCAAATCGCCGGATTCGGCCGCGAGGCGATGTGCCATCATCGCGCCATTGGAGAGCCCGGTGGCATAAATTCGCCTGCGATCGATGGGCATCACTTCGGCAATTTTGTCGATGAGAACACGGACAAATCCAATGTCGTCAATTTGATGAACAGCGGCGTAGCCGCAGCAACTTCCCGCATTCCATGTCAGCAAGCGTTTGCTGAACCGTCCGGTGCCGTTGGGGTACACGGCAAGAAACAGCTGGCGATCAGCAAGACGATCCATCAACGCATACTCCTGCTCGTTCGAGGCGTGGCCGCCCCCACCATGAAAATTGATAACGACAGGAATGTCGCGCCGTTCCGGCGCCCGCACGGGAACATGGACAATGGCGGACCGTTCCCGAGCGCCATATTGCACCGTGATCACGTGATCGCCGACCGTGAGAAATCCGCCATATGCTGAGCCAGCGCTTAAAGCGAGCAACCCAAGCAGCCCCATAATGCGATTTAGGCCATCAGCGCTGATCCTGAGTAGGTTGAATTTGCAGCGCAGCATCGGCTCAGATGCCGTTTCTAGTTGGCATAACAAAAAAATGGGGGGCAAGTGGCCCCCCATTTTGCACCTGATGCAAGACTGGAACTAGTACTCGGGCCGGTTTCGCAGATCGTCGATCTCACGCCGCTGCCGTTGGAGCTCCTGCTGGTTCGCATTGATCTGCTGATCCTGGTCGTACGCTGCATTTTCCCTGCCTTGTAGCTGGTCGCCGACCAGAGCTCCGGCGCCCAAACCAAAGGCAGTGCCAATGGCAGCGCCGGCTGCAGGATGATGCACGGCCGAACCAATAATACCGCCCATGGCAGCTCCGCCCAGGGCGCCGATTCCCGCGCCTTTTTCGCGTGTTGTCAGTCCGCCGCCGGCGCATCCCGCCAGCAACATGGCGCCTAGTGCCAAACTTGCAATAAAGGGAGATTTTATGATTAAAGCGGCTTTTTGAGAATTCATCTTTTTGCGCCTCCTAGACCCTTAGACGCTAGCCTGTGAAGTTTGTTTACTGGATGCGCGAGGGGGTGGTCAGCGGAGTCGTTCGATGGTCGCGATGCGGTCATCAATCCCCGGATGCGTCGAAAGGAATCCCCCGCCTCCACTGCCCGCAACACTCCGAACCCAGGTGAGCGCATCGAGCATAGTTTCTTTGGAGTAGCCCGCACGACGCAAAATGTCTACGCCGTGGCGATCGGCAGCATATTCTTCTGTTCGGCTATAGCCCCGCGCCACAAGCTCTCCGGCAACGGGCGCCAACACACCGGCCGCCGGAAACAATTGTTGCAGGACTGCTGCACCAATGTTTAGTCCCGCGCCAAGTACTTGCGCTTTTGCCACATGACCGAGGTCTTGGTGGGCGATCTCATGCGCCAGTACTCCGCGCAGTTGATCGTCGTTGGCCCGCCGCAATAAACCCATGGTGACATAAAATTCGCAATTCCCAGCATTCGCTGCATTAACATCGTTCTGGTTTATGATCCCGACACGCACCTGATCCGTGCGGCAGGGATGATCCATCGCTTGCAGGAGCGGCAACATGACTTGACGCAAGCGGTTGGCGTCGCGCGGATCGATTCGGCCTGCGGAAGTCGGCGGAGATGAAGAAGAATCGCCACTAGGAGCACGCCGGCTGGTTGGCTCCGTGGCGATCACACACGAGGACAAAGCGGCAGCAAAAACCAGCAAGGCCAAAAGGCTTTTTAGCAGTCTCTGGTTGGTGATTTCCGACACGACCCGGAGCAAAGCTCTAGGTAAAGAACATTCGAGCAGCTGTTCCAGTCCCATCAAATAAATGGAACAACGTCGCGCCGCTCGGGTCAAGAGGCTGGCTGGCTGGGCTCAGCCGCAGTTGATTTGGTTGCCCGCTTGCTTTGCACCAGCTCCAAATAAACGCTGCCAAAGACGATCTTGCTGCTAAGCTTCACCGGCAAGCGCCGCTGATCCGCAGACATCCAAATCGTCGCCTCGTTAAAGCGCTCGGCATAGCCATTTTTCGTGAGGTTCTGGAGGCGCGGAATAATGCGATAGGCTTCAACTTTTTTTCCGGATGCGAGCTCTATCGGCTCCTTTGTTTCAACCAACAGTTCCAGCAAATAACGATATCGGCCGCCGAAGATTTTAAAATAAAGCCGGTCGCCGACTTTGAATTCCATGCTGCGCGCAAGATAAACAGCAGTGATCGGGTCGAGGGTATTTTCCGACTCGAATTCGTAGACCTGGGGTTCTTGGCCCACTTGCTGCCGGCTCACGGCCCATCGTTTAGTGGCGGGATCGAGCCGGGCCTCGGTGTCGATGACTTTGGCGTTTTCCCGCTGGCTGAACGTAAAATGCCCAGGCGATAACGCCTTGGCGTCAAATGTCGAGGTGATGGTGTCACGCATCTTCCAGATAAAATCGAGAATTCTTGAGCTCTTGGCCTGAACTTGCACATGGTAGACTTTTTGCCCATCAATCACGGTGCTGGTCATCGAGATTTCTGCTGTCGCAACCGAAAAAATGCCGTTCCACGAAGCCGAGTAAAGTTCTTTTTCGCCGGCTTCGAATGGATAATGCTTCGGCTGATAGACCGGCACGGCCTCGGGTTTGATCAGGGTTTGACCAGTCCCAAAAGCGCCGGATTGGCAGAAATAAAGAATAGCAAGCGTTGCGACAATCAGCTTGGACGCGCGCATAATGAGGTATTGGACGAACAAAGCCTGCAATAGTTTCTCGCAAAAATAACATAAATTCACGCTAAATAAATCCGGCCAGCCCTCTGTCGCCGGTATGTTCGTTGAGCAACTGACAAAGAGTCTGTTTTCGCTGAAAAAAAATTGCAGAGAGCGGCCGATTTGGGTAGTATCCAGCGACGCCAATATGAGGGAGTGCTCATGCTCAAACGAATTCGCCTGCGGCTATTCGCAAATATTTTTTCCATTCCGCTGCTTATTGGGTTTTGGGTGTTGCCGTCGGCGGCGCAGGATTCGGGTCTGCTCGGTACTCAAGCGTCAACGCTGCCGACATTGCAGGCGGCGAAGAGCTGCATGAGCAGCAGCGCCGCCGCCGAATGTCTCGATCAACTTATCCGCGAAGCGCTGAAGAGTCACTCGGTCAAGGAAGTCTTGCAACTGGTCGAGCGGTACGAGGCGGAAGATCCGGAATTTCGGCGCGACTGTCACCCGGTGGTGCATGCCATAGGGCGGGAAACGTTTCGCTTGAAGGGTAATATTCACGAGGCCTTTGCCGCTTGCGATCAGACCTGCCATTCCGGCTGTTACCATGGTTCGGTGGAAAGATTTCTTCGCGGCGACAGCATTTACGCAGCGGTCGATCGCCATCCAAGCATTGCGGAGCTTAAACAGAAAGCGGCGAGCGCGTGCGATCCGAACATCGCGTTGAGATTTCGCTTTCAGTGCCTGCACGGGCTCGGCCATGCTCTGATGTTTTTTTCCCGTTATAACTTGAACCAATCACTGGAAATCTGTGATGCTCTTTCCGACGACTGGAACCGCAACTCCTGCTACGGCGGCGTGTTCATGGAGAACGTTTCGAGCGCGACGCCCGAAAGCCGAGACTTGAGCCCGACGGATTACCACTACCCATGTAGCAGGATCGCCGCCCGATACAAGGGAGAATGTTACGCCATGCAAACCTCCCGCATGGCCGAAATGGGATTGACGACCGAACAAATATTGAAGGAATGTGACCGGGCGAGCGAGTTCCGTATACCCTGCCTACTCTCCGCCGGACGGGATTTGTCCAACGATGTGCGCTTTGGCGATGGCCGCGCCGCCGCACAGAAATGCGAGCTCGTCGACGGAACCGGTCGAGCGGCCTGCATGCGCGGCGTGGTTTACGCTTTGATTGACAATACTTGGGACGGTCGCTATGCGCTGCCTTTCTGTACCGCGTTCAACCAGCAGGATGATCGGAATGGCTGCTTTACAACCAGCGCGGAATACCTAAAGAGCACATTTGAGAAGTCGTCCACGGATGTGCGCAACGAATGTACCAAACACTTGAAGCAACCAGCGCCGTGTGTCGAAGTCGCGGCGAGATGAGCATCAACTAGACGAATCGACTGGTCGGCAAGCGAATTAATCTGCCGTAGCATGTCTGCAGATCTCCCCTTGTTGCTCCTCGTCGACGACGAAGTCGGCGTGCGGGAATCATTGAAAATGGTGTTCAGCAAAAGCTATCGATTGCTGGAGGCGGATAACGTCGACGGCGCTCTCGCGCAGGTCCGAAACGCTCGCCCCGACCTGGTGCTGTTGGATGTGCTGATGCCAAAAACCGACGGCATCGAGGTATTGCGGCGCATCAAAGAGATCCATCCCGATTGTGCCGTTATCATATTGACCGGCGTCAATTCCCAGCAACTCGCGACCAAAGCAAGTGACTCCGGTGCTTTCGATTTCATCGGCAAACCGTTTGATGTCATTGAGCTTCGCCAAAAGGTCGCCCGCGCAATCGAGCATGTGAAATCGCACATGCCCTCGGCATAACCTTACGCACCATTTCTATGCGTCGCAAGTTGAGACGGTCCGATTATTCCAAGCTCGTCCTATTGACGCTGATCGCCGCGCTGCTCATTGCCGGTTGCGGCCGGTTAAAGCAATTCGCATACGAAGGTTTTAATCGCGATTCCTGGCAGCAGCCGGACAAAGTAATCGCCGCGCTTAATCTTCATCCCGGAGAAATCGTCGCGGATCTCGGTTCGGGCGGTGGTTATTTCACCTTCAAGCTGGCAAAAGCGGTTGCGCCCTCCGGAAAGGTCTACGCCGTCGATGTCGACAAAGATATGATCGAGCTCATCTCTAAGCGACTTAAGGAAGAATCCGGGAACAACGTCGAAACAATCCTAGCAACCCCAACGGATCCACGGCTGCCCCAAACCGGGGTCGATCTCATTTTCACCGTCAATACCTATCATCACATTGCCGATCGATCCGCCTATTTTGCAAATGCGCGCAAATATCTGCGTCCGGGCGGCAAAATTGCCATCATCGATCTCGACCGTCGCGCATGGCTGGAAGGTCTTCTAGGCCACTATACGCCGAGCGAAACGATCAAGCGGGAGATGGAGCAAAGCGGCTACACCTTGCAGCAGCAATTGGATTTCCTGGATCGCCAGTCGTTTCTGATCTTCTCTCTAAAAAACTAGGCAGAAATTCAGAGTTGATTGACTTTGGCGGGTGCGCTGCGCGGCCAACGTAGCCACGCAGCGCAATGGAAGCAGGTAAATAGACGGCTTGCCTAATTGTTCGGGGCAATTTCGCTGATTTTAGGTTGGCCGTCTTTCTCACTGAAGATCAGCATTACGTTAGCGCCTTCCTTGGCGTTCTCGATACCTTTGGTTTCCTTTGTCGTCAAGAAGGTCTCCTCGCCTCGTTCAGT
>DATBEY010000487.1:0-4448 GCA_036558765.1 Binatia bacterium
TTGTAGCAGCGCTGCGTCCGCCCCGCTCGTTTGGTGACCTTTTCCAGAAGGATCGGGCTGCCGCAATCGGGACAGGCGAGCGCGATGGGCTTATCCCACGTAGCGAATTTGCACTCGGGATAACGGTCGCAGCCGTAAAAAATTTTGCCCCAGCGGGATTTCCGTTCCTTGATGTTGCCTTCCTTGCACTCCGGACACTTGATACCAAGATCCACCGGTTTTTCGAGCGGCTGGATATTTTTGCATTCGGGATAACCGCTGCAGCCGAGAAATCTGCCGAATTTCCCCCACCGGAGCAGCATCGGTCGGCCGCAGAGCTCACAGGTTTCGTTGACTTCTTCCTCGGCAACGATTTGAATCCCGCCGCTATCGTCGCGTTTGAAGTTCTTGGTGTTCTTGCACTCTGGATATTGCGGACAAGCGAGAAATTCGCCGTTGCGGCCCCATTTGATCACCATCTTTGCGCCGCACTTATCGCAGTCGATATCGGTGGGCACCTCCTGCCGCTTGACGTCGCGCATTTCTTTTTCGGCCTTCTTCAGATCCCGCGAGAACGGCGTGTAAAAGCGCTTCATCGCCTTGGTCCACTTCTCTTTGCCGTCCTCGATTTTGTCGAGCTCATCTTCCATGCCGGCAGTGAACTCGACGTTTAAAATATCCGGAAAGCTTTCCACCAGGAGATCGGTCACCAAAAAACCCAAATCCGTAGGCGCGAGCGAACGCCCTTCGTTCTGGATGACATACTCGCGATCGAGAATATTCGAGATGATCGCGGCATAAGTCGACGGACGACCGATGCCACGCTCATCCAGTTCTTTGATGAGCGAAGCCTGGGTGTAACGCGGCGGCGGTTGCGTAAAGTGCTGGCGCGGCTCGAGCGCCAAAAGATTCAATGCATCGCCCTTTTGCAAATCCGGCAGCACGCCGATTGAATCATCCGCCGCATCCTCGTTGTCGTCTTCGCCGTTGGCGGTCGCGCGCTCATCCCGACCTTCGATGTAAACTTTCATGAAACCATCGAACTTGATCTGTTGACCCGTGGCGCGAAACAGCGCTTCGCGGACGGGAATATCGAAGAGCGTTTGATCGTAGACTGCCGGCACCATTTGGCTCGCGACAAAGCGATCCCAGATCAAAGAGTAGAGCTGGAACAAATCGCGTCGTAGGTAACGCCGCACCCGCTCGGGACTATACTCCAGCGATGTCGGCCGAATCGCCTCGTGCGCGTCCTGGGCACCCTTTTTCGAGCGAAACGTATTCGGTTTTCCGGGAAGATAATTCTTTCCGTAGCGCGCCTGAATGTGTTGCCGCACAGCCGTGAGCGCGTCGGCGGAAATGCGCGTCGAATCGGTACGCATGTAGGTGATCAAGCCGACCGACCCGTCGTTGCCCAACTCCACCCCTTCGTAGAGTTGCTGCGCCAGCTGCATGGTGCGCTTCGGCTGAAAACCGAGCTTCCGCGCCGCTTCCTGTTGCAGCTTGCTGGTGACGAAGGGCGGCGTCGGATAGCGGCGCCGTTCCTTTTTCTCGACTTCGCCGATGGTCCAAGATGCGCCTTCCAGCGATTGAATAACCTGTTGGACGTGCGCTTCATTTTCCAGTCGAAAATTCTTGTTGTCGAGCTTTTGTCCCTGCCACTGAAATAAGCGCGCCCTGAACGATGGCGGCAAGCGGCCTTCGAGATGCGCCGCCAGTGACCAGTATTCCACTGATTCGAAAGCGCGAATTTCCCGCTCGCGCTCGCAAACCAGCCGCACCGCCACGGACTGCACGCGCCCCGCGCTCAAACCGCGCCGCACTTTTTTCCAAAGCAGCGGACTAATTTGGTAGCCGACCAAGCGGTCCAAGACTCGGCGTGCGATCTGCGCATCGAACTTGTTTCGGTCCAGTTGCTGCGGATTGGCGATCGCCTCCTGCACCGCTTTTTTGGTGATCTCGTTGATCAACACCCGATGCACTCGCCGATGATTCTTCGCCACCTGATCGGCAATGTGCCAGGCGATCGCCTCTCCTTCGCGGTCGGGATCGGAGGCGAGATAGATATGCTCTTTTCCCCGGGCGGCTTTTTTGAGATCATCGACGACTTTTTTCTTCGCCTGGATCACATGGAAGTCCGGCGTGAAATCTTTTTTGATATCGACGCCGAGTTTGCTCTTCGGCAAATCGACGACGTGACCGACCGACGCCTTGACTTGAAAATCGCGACCTAAATATTTTTCCAGAGTCTTGGCCTTCGCCGGGGACTCAACGATGACTAAATTTTTGGCTGCCATGACTTAGCTCAGTTTCCTCAATGATTCATACCTGGTTGTAGGGCTATTTTTCCGCTCGATAGATTTTTCCCGGAGTTTGACAGACAAACCCTTGCAATTCCAAATCCAAAAGTACTTGCAGGACTTGAGACGCCGGCAACCCGCTTTGCTCGATCACTTGATCCACTTGCAACGAGGTTTCCTTGAGCAATGCGAAAATCTGCCGTGCCGCTGGGCCGGAATTCTCCGGCAGACTGCGTGCCGAAGCCGGACCGTCATCGCCATTGCGCCGCGACAACTGCGGCGCAATCTCTTCGATAATATCGTCCACGCTTTCAACCAGCTTGGCGCCTTGCCGAATCAAACGATGCGACCCTCGGCTACGGCTCGCGCCCGCTTCCCCCGGTACGGCAAAGACTTCTCGACCTTGCTCCGCGGCCAAACTGGCGGTGATCAGAGAGCCGCTCTTTTCGGTTGCCTCCACGACGACAACACCCAAAGACAGTCCACTGATCAGACGGTTTCGCGCCGGAAAATTAAATGCGATCGGACGCGCGCCCATGGGCAACTCTGAGATCACTGCACCGCTCTCGCTGATACGCCGATAAAGCGTTTCATGCTCCGGCGGATAGGCGCGATCGACTCCAGAACCGAGCACCGCCAGAGTGCGTCCGCCCGCCTGAAGTGCGCTTTCATGCGCCATGCCGTCTATACCGCGCGCCATGCCGCTGACTACGGTAAGTCCAAAAGACACCAATCCGCGTGCCAGATCACGCGCGATTCGGCGGCCGTAATCACTGGCGCTTCTCGATCCCACAATGGCGACGGCTTTCGAGTCATTGTCGCGAAGTTCTCCCTTGACATAAAGCAGCGGCGGCGGATCAGCGATCGCTCGTAGCGATGCAGGGTAAGCAGCATCGCTGAATGGAATCATCTTGATGCCTGCGGCGCGAGCGCGTTGAATCTCCTTATCGATTTCCGCCCAGTCATTAAAGTTCGCGATACTATGGATAAGCTCGCGGTGCAGTCCCTCGATCTCCGCCAACTCAGCCGCAGAGGCGCGGAAAACCGCCGCCGGATCAGCGAACCGTGCTGTGATTTTTTTGAAGCTTACGCCGCCGACTCCGCGAATCCTTCGCAAAGCGAGCCATGGCGCGCAGTCCTGGCCGGAAACCGGCGCGCCTTTTTCTAAAGGTAAAGGAGTCTGAATCATAGTCGTTGAAGCTTTGTCAAACTGGAGCGCGTAAACTCAGTTGTAAGCGCGGCCAGAGAAACGAAATATAGATGATAAGGTAATTTGCCGGCGAACGCTATAAGCTCCCCCTCATCCACCCGAACTGCCGGCGCCCGCGAAACAATCGCTTTTGGCGTTGCACGCGCTCCAAACGCAATCGATCCCGCAAGTTAGTATGGTCACTATGACGTGGATCGTTCTTCACGCCGGCTGCGCAAGTGCAAACGAATCGGCGTGTTTTCGAAACCGAGCTTTTCCCGCAAGTGATGGAGTAAATAGCGCTTGTAGCTTTCCGGCACCGCGTCCGGCCGATTGACAAAAACAGTGAAGGTCGGCGGGCCAGATGCCGTTTGCGTGCCGTAAAAAAATTTTACTGCCCGCCCGTGCGCGAGAGGCGGCGAATGGGCCCGAGTGATTTCCTGCAGTGCCTGATTGAATGCTGAAGTTGAAATCTTGCCGCGGTAATTTCGCACCAATCGCGCAGCCGTGTCGAGGAGTTTGCGTACTCCATGGCCCGTTGCCGCTGAAATCAGCGCGATTGGCGCAAAGTCCAGGAACGAAAGTCGATAACGGACTTCGGCACGGTACTTTTCCGGGTCGCCGCCGCTTGTCGACACCAGATCCCATTTGTTAACAGCGACGATAAGAGCTTTAGCGCGATCCACCGCATAGCTCAGAATCTGAGCATCTTGATCGGTGACCCCTTCAGGCCCATCAATCACATGAACCACGAGATCACTGCGGTCAACTGCCTTCAATGATCGTCCAACACTGAACCGCTCGACACGATCATCAATCCGCGCCTTGCGCCGAATGCCCGCTGTGTCCACTAGAACACATGCTTCACCGGCGAGCTCGAAAGGCGTGTCCAACGAGTCCCGTGTGGTTCCTGGCGTAGCATCGATTACCGAGCGCTCGTAACCCAGCAAACGGTTGACTAAAGTCGATTTGCCCACGTTCGG